>CAYPKL010000089.1:0-4799 GCA_964411285.1 uncultured Rikenellaceae bacterium | reverse complement strand
TGAAAAATTTATTTCCCTGATTGAAAAATTCACTAACAGTCCGGTAACGGTTGTGGCGGGAGGTTCACCAACTTTTCCTGTCCATGCACGAAGGATAAATGTGGAAACAAGTCCTGGTACAACAATTCTCTGGGACCAGGGTTATGCTTCTTCCTATACCGATATGAACTTTATAAATGCTGCTGTGCTATTTACAAGGGTTGTAAGTAAACCAACTGAAAATACAATATGTTTTGACCTTGGAACTAAAGCGGTTGCTTCTGAAATGCCTCAGCCCCGTGTTGCGATTAAAGGCCTCGGAGACTACAGGATCACCGGTCATAATGAAGAACATATGATAGTTGAAACCATGGAAGCGGAAAAACTCAGGGTCGGCGATCATTTTTATGCCATCCCGTGGCACATCTGTCCGACAGTTGACAGGTACGATTGTGTTTATGTAGCGATTGACGGAAAAGTGACTGATCAATGGAAAGTCGAGGCCAGAAAAAGGAAAATTACTGTATGACAACTGAAATCCCTCAGTAACGATAATATTTATCAGTCACTTCGGTGATATTTATCAGTCATCTTGGTGATATATATCAATCACTACGATGATATTTATTACTACCTGTAAAGGTACACGAACCCCCTGTATTCCTTGTTATCATATCTGACATCATCCCAGCCAAGAGCTTTAATAATATAAAAGTAGACGCCCGGGCTCGCCTTTATTGAACTACTGTTGACGTTTCCGTTCCATCCTTCCCAATCCTTCAGCAGTTCCCCTTCTCCATAGAATTCATATACTTTCATTCCATTACGGGTAAAAATATCTACGCTCACATACCTTAAGGATGTTTTCACAACCCTGAACACGTCGTTCATACCATCACCATTAGGTGTGAAAACATTTGGTATCTGAAGGTCGGAATCATCAACGACTATACTTTCGTATGTCATCGAATCAATGCAATGAAGGTTGCTTTCGATAATCAGTTTTACCTGATATTCACCTGGTATATAGTAGGTATGAGGGGCGGGATTGCTGACAAACGACAATGAGTCATCACCGAATACCCATTTATATTTTGAAGCCCTTACTGATTTGTCGGTGAAAGCAACCTCAAGCGGAGCTCCTCCTTTTGAGGGATCGACTGAAAAATCAGCTTTTACATGAATCGATTCATAATTGAATGATGATTCACTACTGCAGGTAAAACTGTCTGTAACATGCAGATTGTAAGTCACATTTTCCAGCGGAGGGCTGAAGGTCTGTGGATTTAATTCAATATCGGGATATGGTATTGAGGAAACAGGATCGGATGACCAGAGAAATCTGACCTTATTTGGCAGCCTGATCTGTGAGCCGGTATTTATGTCCCTGTAATTAAAAGTATCTACAGCTGCCGTGCCGCTCAGGGCTACATAGTCGCAAGTGAAGTTCTTTAGTCTGGCGGATGAATGAGGTGAGTCCAGAAATACCCATCCAACCAGGCTGATGCTATATCCCGACCCGTTGGTGATATTAACTCTGTATCCTCCTTCGATAAGATTTGTTATTGTTGAAGTCAGTACTCCTGTTTCATTTCTGACAGGGATCGAAAAGCTTCTGGTTGCATCGCTCCAGCTGAACCATGAAAAAGTGAATGGTCCGGTTCCTCCGGGACTTACTGCATTAAGGGTTCCTCTTTGTGTTCCTGAAGCATTGCAGTAAATAAATACCGGATGTTTCACTGCCGGTGCTGACGGGTATAAAGTATATCTGACAGCAATATTCCCGGGCGCCGTAAGCTGGGCCTCAGCAACAACTGTTACAAGCAGGGCAATGGTTAAAAAAAAGTAACGCACAGGCAATCGGATCTTCGTATCAGAAACGCAATTTTAACGTATTTGGTATATTATTTTGCAAGTATAATAAAACCGGTCAATTTCTGAATATTAAGTTAAGAGATGTTATAAACAGCAGTGGATCAGTCGAGATGAAAAACCTCCTCCATTTCTGCCCACCACTCACCCTCGGCCCTTGTTGGTAGCGGTTCCTGTATCGGATTCATAATGGCCCACCACTCCTGTGTTTTAGGATCTGCTGCCATTTTTGCCATATCGGCAGCAAAATCGGTACCTGTATATTCATAATATGCATACAGCATCCCGTCTTTATGAAAAATGGAATAGTTAGTGATATTACATTTACTGATCATCTCCAGAACTTCCGGCCATACCGCAGCATGGTATTTTTTATACTTCTTAAAATGTTCAGGTTTAACTCCGATAATCTGACCATGTCTTTTCATTGCCTTAATTTTTTAATTTCCTGATTTATGTTTTGGTAAGCTTTAAAATTTGTCATTAATCTCAACCTGCCCTCAGCCTGGTGCCTGGTGCCGGTCGTCTGTTACTGGTTGCCGGATACAAGTTTAATAAAATACCGGTAATTATTGAAGGTTCAAACGTCATCAATTACCTGGTGTTAATAAATATTGATGCTTTAGCTTTAAATATGCATTAACACTAAAGTTGTTATTGTTAAATTTGCCCACCTGTTTACGCTGTAAATCTGATCAATTGATGACCCATAATTATCTTCAGGACCTGAACGAACCTCAGAAACAAGCAGTTATAAATACTGAAGGTCCGGCTTTAGTGATTGCCGGCGCCGGTTCAGGAAAAACCAGGGTCCTGACCTACAGGATAGCTCATCTTTTACAGAAAGGGATTCCGGCTTATAAGATCCTTGCCCTTACATTCACAAACAAGGCGGCCAGGGCGATGAAAGAGAGGATCTCAAAATTAGTTGATCCCGAAGCGGCCCGTTATCTCTGGATGGGCACATTTCACTCTATCTTTGCTAAAATACTGAGGATTGAAGGATCACGTCTGGGATACAAACCAAACTTTACAATATACGATTCAACCGACTCAAAAAGTCTTGTCAGAACAATTATTAAAGAGTTGAATCTCGATGATAATATTTATAAACCTGGTGCAATCTCGTCGCGCATTTCCACGGCAAAAAATAATCTGATCACAGCCGCCATGTATGGCTCCGACAGTTCGATGCATGAGTATGACATATCGAGCAGAATGCCCCTTCTTTCAGAAATTTACCGGATCTATTCCGCCAGGTGTTTCAAGGCTAATGCAATGGATTTCGATGATCTGTTGCTAAATACAAATATCCTGCTGAGGGATTTCCCCGATGTTCTTGCGTCTTATCAGGTAAAATTTCAATATATACTCGTAGATGAGTACCAGGATACCAACTATTCACAATATCTGATCATAAAAAAGCTTGCCGCGGGGCATAAAAACATTTGTGTGGTAGGCGATGATGCTCAGAGTATTTATTCATTCAGGGGTGCGAGGATTGAAAATATACTTGAATTCAAGAATGACTATATTGATTATCAGCTCTATAAACTTGAGCAGAATTACAGGTCCACCCAAACAATTGTCAATGCTGCCAATGCGATCATCGCCAACAATGAGGGTCAGATCCAGAAAAAGGTGTTCTCTGAAAATGAATCGGGGGAAAAACTTCAGGTAATGCAGGCGCTGACTGATTCTGAAGAAGGTTTCAATATTGCTTCAGACATTTTTGAAAAAAGATTTTCTCAAAGGTTGAACTGGTCAGATTTTGCAATTCTATACAGGACCAATGCCCAGTCCAGAATATTGGAAGAGACTCTGAGAAGAAAGAATATTCCCTATAAAATTTATGGTGGTCTCTCTTTTTATGATCGTAAAGAAATCAAGGACATACTTGCATACTTCAGGATGGTAATTAATCCGGAAGATGAAGAGGCTCTAAAAAGGACAATAAATTATCCCAAACGCGGAATCGGCGATACAACAATTCAGAAAATTTTTGAACTGGCCGGACATTTCGATCTGGCTCCATGGAATGTGACCACTGAAGCCAGAAATTACTCCCAGTATTTTAACCAGGGTACTGTTAATAAATTAACGGCGTATTCGGATCTTATTAATACTCTTAAGACCAACGGGGCAGAAAAAGATGCTTACTCTCTGGCACGGGAAATAGCAATGGGCTCAGGCATCATGAAGGAATTAAGGGAAGGAAAATCACCTGAAGAGGTAAGCCGTTACGAAAACCTTGAGGAGCTTCTCAATGGAATAAAGTTTTTTACGGAGGCTGCTGAAACAAATGGAGAACCTTCGGGCCTGGAAGCCTATCTTGCAAACGTCGCCCTTCTGACGGACCAGGACAATGAGAAGGCAGAGGATCGTGATAAGGTTACGCTGATGACAATGCATTCGGCCAAAGGTCTGGAGTTTAAAAATGTTTATATCTCAGGGATGGAGGATACATTATTCCCATCACCGCAATCAGCAGGGAATCCAAGGGAGCTTGAAGAAGAACGCCGCCTTTTTTATGTAGCTGTCACCCGGGCAGAAAAACTTGCTACTTTAAGTTATGCACTTAACAGGTACAAGTGGGGAAATCTTGAAAGAAGCAGCCCGAGCAGATTTTTGCGTGAGATTGATCAGAAATACCTTGATTATCCACAGTCAGGAGGAAGGCCAATGCATGAAAAGACCCACTCTGGAATAAAATCACCGGGAGTGTTTAAAGAAGAGCCTCAGCAATATAATCCTTCAGGCCGGTTCAAAAAAATCAGATCTGCTGAAAGTAAAGCTGAATTTTCCGAGGATGGGGCAACTGCAGGGGAGTTATCGGAAGGAGATAATGTTCAGCACGAAAGATTCGGTAACGGGGTTATAATCAGCATTGAAGGAGAGCCGCCAAATTCCACGGCTACCGTTGATTTCGATAATGGCGGAAAGAAAAA
>CAYPKL010000088.1:0-2887 GCA_964411285.1 uncultured Rikenellaceae bacterium | reverse complement strand
CCCGGTATGCTTTGCAAGTCCAAGGTTGGTTCCAAACCATTTTGTGCCATCCGGCGCAATAAAAACACTATGTATAGTATCAGACGGAATTATTATCGGCCCCCACATTGCATATACCGAAGCGCCGGAGATACCGTCAACATCATTCCGGTAGACTCTTGCGACTCCCGCCCCGTCAGTTCCCACATAGAGTGTGTCTCCTGCCCGGTTGGTGCTCATTGCTGTTATCGGAAATGCCTCAAACAGGCCTTCAGGATATATATTTTCATAAGCAGGGGTCAGCCATTTATCATTTGCGAAGGCAGCAATACCTTTATCCGTTCCAAACCACCGCAGAGGATTTGCTCCTATTGCAATACGCAATACATTATCACTTAAAGTTGAGCTGTTTTCTGACCGGTAGGTTTTGACCCCGGGCTGTGCATCAACAGGAATCGGAGCAACAGTTGCACCGCCGGTTGAGGCGATCCACATCTCAGGACCCGCCGGAGAGGCTTCAAATGCAAGATGGTTTACATTTTCCGCAGGAATACTCTTGTTTTGATTATGCAGGACCCATTTTACCCCGTCATAACTTACTAATCCCAGCTCAGTTGCGAACCATTTTGTATTCTTGTCATCCACCACAACCGCTGAGTATTTCTTTGCAGGAATCCCCGTTTCTTTTACCGGCTGACTGCTAACCGGATGTAAAAATCCCATGCCCAGCAGAATTACTGTCAGGCACAACGTGGTAAAATAATTTATCCTTAGAACATGTTTTTTTTCACTCATTTACAAATCGTTTATTAAGTTTATTGTTTATTATTCGAATCTTATTTATTTCTGATAATCATGAATTTGTTCTCAGACTATCTTGTAAAATTATAAATTCCGGTCAACAAGTGAAGTCTTTATAGTTCATTTTAAAAACTATTTTAACAATCTTTAATATATAATCAAGAATCGCGCCAACCTGAAGGTCAGTAAAATTTGTACTTTTACCCGGGGTTAAAATTTATTGATATAAACTAAATAATATATTGATCCTTTCTTCTATGAAAAATAAAACCTTTTTAAGAGTCCCTGCTGCCGCAATCCTGTTTATACTTGCCCTCAGCTTGTCTTTTCAGCCCCTCCAGGCCCAGTCAATAGATATTCTCCTTAAGGGTGGTCATGTTATCGATCCTAAAAATAACATTGATTCAAAAATGGATGTTGCTGTCACAGGAGGAAAGATATTTAAGGTTGCTCCTGACATTCCTGTTAATAATGCTAAAAAAGTTATTGATGTCACCGGGATGTATGTTACCCCTGGACTGATAGACATGCACGTTCATGCCTTCAATGGCAATGATCCGGGTTCCTATATTGCTGACGGATGGGATGCACTGCCTCCTGACGGATTCACTTTCAGAGCCGGTGTTACAACAGTTGTTGACGCAGGTTCTGCCGGGTGGAGAAATTTCCGGACATTTAAAGCACAATCTATCGACAGATCCAGAACACGGGTGCTGGCTTTCTTAAATATAACGGGTAATGGCATGTACGGAAGGTTTGAAGAGCAGGATGTAACAGACATGAATCCTGTTATGACTGCACATATGATAAACAGACTTTTCCCTGATATACTCGTAGGTGTTAAATCGGCTCATTACTGGGGACCTGATTTTACCCAGGTGGATAAAGCCGTGGAGGCCGGGAATATTGCCAATGTACCGGTAATGGTTGACCTTGGAGAGCATCATCCCCCTTTACCTATCGAGGAACTCTTTATGAAACATCTTCGCCCGGGCGACATCTGGACCCATACTTATGCAAATGCGCCTAAAGACAGGGAGGTACCTGTAGATGAGAATGGCAAGGTAAAACCCTTTATTTTTGAAGCTCAGAAACGGGGAATAATCTTTGATGTCGGTCATGGAGGAGGCGCATTCCACTGGAAACAGGCAGTACCCTCAATTCAGCAGGGATTTATTGCCGACGTTATTTCTTCTGACCTGCATATAGGAAGTATGAACGGCGGAATGAAGGATATGGCTAACCTGTTGTCAAAGTTCCTCAATATGGGACTTTCACTTAAGGATGTTATCCTGCGGGCGACATGGAGTCCGGCAAAGATCATTAAAAGACCTGAACTTGGTAATTTAAGCGAAGGAACGGAAGCCGATGTTGCTGTATTCAGTTTAAGGAAAGGCGACTTTGGGTTTCTTGATGTAAGGGGAACCAAAATGAAGGGAACCCAGAAACTTGAGGCCGAACTGACAATGCGTGCCGGTAAGATTGTTTGGGATCTTAACGGGATTGGAGCACCAATGTGGAATGAGATACAGGGAAATAATAGGTGACTTTAGATAAGTATAAACCATGAAAACAATTTTCAATTTAAGAAGACTTTTCTCTATTGTAGTTTTTGCTTTCATCTCAGGATCTGTTATCCACTCGCAGGGTATTGACATTCTGATCAAAGGCGGTCATGTGATCGATCCGAAAAACAAGATCGATGGTATTATGGATGTTGCCATAGCCGGCGGGAAAATTCTCAGGGTGGCTGCTGAGATACCATCGGAAAATGCAAAAAAGGTAATTGATGCAAAAGGGCTCTATGTAACACCCGGATTTATAGATATTCATACACACGTTTTTGTCGGAACCAATTCAGGATTTGCCGACGGTTTTTCGTGTGTTTCACCTGATGATATTACACTCAAAGCCGGCATTACTACGGTTGTGGATGCAGGAACATCGGGATGGCGGAATTTCCCGGTTTTTAAAAAGCAGATCATCGACAGATCAACAACCCGGGTGCTTGCTTTTCTGAACATTGCAGGTTCAGGGATGACCGGATTTCCATCAGAAGAAGATGTAAATGATATGGACTCCAGGATGACTTCCCTTGTTGTTGAGC
>CAYPKL010000087.1:0-16144 GCA_964411285.1 uncultured Rikenellaceae bacterium | reverse complement strand
GGCAGGTACAGGGTTATGATTACAAATTCCGGAGGTGGATACAGTCTTTGGAAAGATATTGCTGTGACCCGTTGGCGTGAAGACAGTACCCAGGACAATTGGGGAACCTTTTGTTATATACGTGATGCTCAAAATGGAAATTTCTGGTCAGCTACATATCAACCCACACTTCAGCGACCAGAAAAATATGAAGTGATTTTTTCAAAAGGACGGGCTGAATTTCGCCGTCGCGATTTCGATATTGAAACACATACAATTATTGTGGTCTCCCCGGAAGACGACATTGAATTGCGAAGAGTCCAATTGACAAACCGCACCAGGACAAACAGAATTATTGATATTACCAGCTATGCAGAAGTTGTACTTGTGCCAAATGGAGCTGATGTAGCACATCCTGCATTCAGTAATCTTTTTGTTCAGACAGAAATTATCTACCAACGACAGGCAATTCTCTGCACCCGGCGGCCCAGGTCATCAAACGAACATCCACTATGGATGTTACACCAGATGGCAGTTCATGGGGCTGAGATAAGGAATATTACCTATGAAACAGACCGTATGCAATTCATTGGACGCGGAAATACTCTGACATCGCCTGTTGCCATGACAAACTCCAAATTCCTCTCAGGAAGTCAGGGTTCAGTCCTCGATCCGATAGTTGCCATTCAATTTCAAATAGTGCTGGAACCCGAAGGGTCAGCTACAATTGATATAGTTACCGGAATAACCGAATCCCGTGAAGAAGCATTAAATCTTGTAGAAAAGTACCAGGATAAGCAGATCGCAAATCGTGTTTTTGAACTTGCATGGACACATAGCCAGGTAGTATTGCGACAGATTAATGCGAGCGAATCGGATGCTCAATTATATGGTCGGCTTGCCAGTTCTATCATTTTTGCCAATTCGTCGTTGCGGGCAGACCCTGGAATCCTTATAAAAAACCGTCGTGGGCAATCCGGTTTGTGGGCTTATTCTATTTCAGGCGATTTACCGATTGTGCTATTACAAATTGAAGATCCGGCCAACATTAATCTTGTACGCCAACTCGTTCAGGCGCATGCATATTGGAGATTAAAAGGATTAGCTGTAGATCTCGTAATCTGGAATGAGGACCATGCTGGTTACCGCCAGTTACTCCAGGAACAGATTATTGGATTAATTGCTGCAGGAATTGAAGCTAATATTATTGATCGGCCTGGTGGAATATTTGTCCGGTCTGCAGACCAAATATCAAACGAAGATCGAATTCTTTTCCAAACGGTTGCCCGTGTTATCATAAGCGATACACGGGGTGCTTTGGAAGATCAAATAAGCCACCGTGGCTATCGGGAATTATCAGTTTCGCACTTCAAAGCAACCCGTACATTTAAGCCCAATCCGCAATCAGATGAGATATTGCCCAGACAGGACCTGATCTTCTATAATGGTATCGGAGGGTTTACATCAGACGGACGGGAATATATAATTACAACATCGAAAGACAAAATAACACCGGCACCATGGGTAAATGTTCTGGCAAACAAGGGATTCGGGACTGTAATTTCTGAGAATGGGGTGGCATATACCTGGGCTGAAAATTCCCACGAGTATCGTCTTACGCCGTGGCATAACGATCCCGTAACCGATTCAAGCGGTGAGACCATGTATATTCGTGATGAAGAGACAGGTCACTTCTGGTCGCCAACACCTTTGACCAATAGCGAATCAAAATTATACCTGAGCCGGCACGGATTCGGTTATAGTGTCTTTGAACACAACGAAGGAGGTATATTTACTGAACTTTGGGTTTATGTTGCTATTGATGCTTCTGTAAAGTTTTCTGTATTAAAAGTAAGAAACGAAACGGGACGGTCATGCAAATTATCGGCTATAAGTTATGTGGAATGGGTATTGGGCGAGTTGCGGAACAAATCTGCAATGTATGTGAATACCAGTGTTGATTTAAACAGCAGCGTGATATATGCAACAAATCCATATAATTCGGAATTTGTTAATCGGGTTTCATTTCTTCAGACTGACGATACATCATGCTCTGTTACCTGCGACCGTACAGAATTTATCGGACGCAACGGCACATTGAAAAATCCAGCAGCTATGTTTCGTTCGCGTCTTTCAGGAAAAAATGGAGTAGCTCTTGATCCTTGCGCTGCAATTCAGGTTCCTTTTGAAATAGCTGCCGGACAGGGACGCGAAATAATATTCAGACTTGGCACAGGAAGAGATATGGAGGATGCAAACAAACTCATCCACCGTTTTCGCGGATCAGGTTCTGCATATGCCGCACTTGAAGCAGTCTGGCAATATTGGAACCATACCCTTGGTGCCGTGCAAATAGAAACACCCGATCTGTCAATAAATGTTCTTGCTAATGGATGGCTTTTATATCAGACTTTGGCATGCCGGGTCTGGGCCCGCAGTGGTTATTATCAGTCGGGCGGAGCATACGGCTTTCGCGACCAGTTGCAGGATGTAATGGCCTTGGTTCATACCAAACCAAATATCCTGCGGGAACATCTTCTTCTTTTTGCAAGTCGACAATTTCCGGAAGGTGATGTCCAGCACTGGTGGCATCCACCTGCAGGAAGAGGCGTTCGTACGCATTGCTCGGACGATTACCTTTGGTTACCATTGGCGACATGCCGCTATGTAATGTGTACCGGAGATACCGGAGTCATGGATGAATCCATTCATTTTCTTGAAGGACGTCCTGTAAACCCGGAAGACGATTCTTATTACGATCTTCCAAACTGGTCAAAGGGAAAAAGTACATTATACGAACATTGTAAACGTTCTATCCTTCATGGGCTTAGATTTGGTGATCATGGTCTCCCACTCATTGGCACCTGCGACTGGAATGATGGAATGAATATGGTTGGAAACCTGGGTAAAGGCGAAAGCGTCTGGCTTGGCTTTTTTCTTTATGAAGTTCTGACTCAATTTATCAAAGTTGCACAGGCAAGAGACGATGTTGAATTTGTTGGACTCTGCAGGCATGCAGCTAAAAAAATACAAAAGAATATTGAAAAAAATGCATGGGATGGAGAATGGTATCTCCGTGCATATTTCGACAATGGCCTGCCACTTGGATCGTCAGGTAACGAGGAATGCCAGATTGATTCTATCTCCCAAAGCTGGTCTGTACTATCAGGAGCAGGCGACATGGATCGCTCAAGGATAGCTATGGACTCTGTAAATAAAAGACTTGTCCGGCATGAACATTCTCTGGTTCAATTATTGGATCCTCCTTTTGATAAATCAGAGTTGAATCCCGGCTATATTAAGGGATATGTTCCCGGAGTAAGGGAAAATGGGGGTCAGTATACACATGCAGCTATTTGGACGGCAATGGCATTCTCAAAATTGGGTGACAGTAAAAAAGCATGGGAAATTTTAACGATGATAAACCCAATTAATCATACCAGATCTCCTGAAGAAGTTGCAAGGTACAAAGTTGAACCTTACGTAATTGCTGCTGACGTTTATGCCTTATCGCCCCATATTGGCAGGGGTGGATGGACCTGGTATACAGGATCAGCCGGTTGGATGTATCGCCTGATCGTGGAATCGTTACTCGGATTAAAGCTTGAAAAAGACAAATTATATTTTAATCCTTGTCTTCCTTCCGATTGGCTCTCTTTTAAGATTCATTATAGATACAGGGAAACACTATACCATATTACATTAACTCAACCAAATGATGGCTCTTCGAAACAAACTATAATGCTTGATGGTGTTGAATGTCAGGGTAAGTTTATCCGGTTGGTTGACGATCGTCAGGAGCATATGGCAGAAGTAAAACTTTACCGGGGAAATATATAAAACCCCGAATATGCAACAATTTTGTCCTTTCCGGGTTAATCTTATCTCAATTTCCTGTAAACTATATTTTATAATAATATTCCTGCCAGAGAAGCAGATATATACGAAGCCATTGTCCCGCAAATCATTGCCTTAAACCCTAATCGTGCCAGATCAGCCTTCCTGTTCGGAACCATTGTGCCAATTCCCCCGAGCTGGATGGCAATTGAACTGAAATTGGCAAAACCGCATAAGGCAAAACTTGCTATAACAACCGACTTTGCACTTAACACACCCTGTTGAATCATTGGTGTAAGATCTGAATAAGCTACAAATTCGTTAATTACCATTTTTGTACCCATAAGTGATCCGACAGAGAATGATTCAGAAGGAGGTACGCCCATTACAATGGCGAACAGGGAAAAGAAAGAGCCAAAAACATCCTTCAGACGAAGATTATCAACATTCAATCCTATCGCTTCAAGTGATACACCTGTCCAGGAAAGGAGAAGGCCAAAATATCCAAGGAGTGCATCCACCAGGGCAACAAGAGCAATAACTCCTATAAGCATAGCTATTACATTCAATGATATCTTCATACCATCGGAGGCGCCATGGGAAATTGCATCCATAATGTTCGTATGTTCTTTCTTCACTTCTAGTTTTATCTTTCCTTTTGTCTCTGATTCCATGGTTTCAGGAAAAACTATTTTGGAAATTACAAGCGCCCCCGGAGCAGCCATGAGACTTGCAGCCAAAAGATATGAAGCAGGGACCCCCATCGAAATATAAACTGCCATCACCCCGCCTGCTATGCATGCCATGCTTCCCGTCATAGAGGCAAGCAATTCCGACATGGTCATTCCGGATAGATAGGGACGTATCATTATCTGAGCTTCCACCTGACCTACGAAGGCACTGGCAACGTTTGAAAGCGCCTCGCTCCCGCTCACCCTCATTGCCCAATGGACAAAACGGGCAAGCACTGCAATAACTCTCTGCATCAGTCCTACGTGGTATGCCATTGCCACGAGAACACAGACAAATATTATTGTCGGCAGCAGTACAAAGAGAAAAACTCCGCTTCGCACAATTCCCTCGGGCAGTATAGTGGTTATTTTTGTAAGATCACCGAACACAAAAAGACCGCCTTCATTGGAAAAATCAAGCAGTTTATTTATGGCTTTACCTAACCAGTAGAAAATATCCTGACCAACAGGTACCTTCAGGATAAAAAAGGCAAGCGCCAGCTGTAAGCCAAGACCAGTCAGTACAAGCCTGTAATTAATCGCTTTCCGGTTATTTGACCATAAAAATGCAAGTCCGAGAATTACAACAATTCCGATTATACCCGTAAATCGTCCCATATAAGGTTTGAATTAGATTGTGTCTGACTCAAACCTACTCTTTTTTTTGATTCGCTGTATTGACCTGCAGGAAAAATATGCTATAAGTAAACAGCAATCTGTCCTTTTCTGGGAATCGCCCTGTATAGTATTTTGGCGTCGGCTTTTGGCAGCCTGATCTTTATGAACGGATGATATTCGGGCACTTTGAATTTTGCAATGCGCTTCAGTGAACTCCTTGTGTTCTTTATCCTGTCATTCAGATCAAACAGGAAATAATGCTTTTTGTCGTAGGCCGATATTTTCTCATCCTGAGAAACAAAAATTCTGATCCCATTATCCATTTCCAGAATATAATTCACCGGTTCATAGTCGGTTGTATCCGGAATGATATCAGGCTTGTATTCGGATGTATCTTTGGGAGCCATTTTTATCATCAGCGGCTCTTTTCTGAAAGTCGAATAATCACTCACTATGTTGAGCGGAGCAGAGAGCATGGAATATATAATATGCTCATTCCCTTTACGAAGGATGCTGCTGGTTTTCATTTCAGTAATTTTTGCAGAATGCACCTCAACTCCGCTTATCTCAAGATTCGCGGTGCTGTCAGCAAGGTTCAGGATCATATAGATTGAGTCATTCCCAGCCATTGCAATCTTTGACTGAAGAAAGGCTTTTTCTTTTATCATGCTTATATAAGCCGAATCATAGAGGATCCTTTCATCGAACTGATCTCCTTTCTCCTGTTTTAAACCATATGCGGTTTTTATCTCATTTAGCTTTCTGCCAGGAGCCGCCATCGACATAAAAGTGTAATAAACCAGAAAACAAATTAAGAATCCTGCCAGGATTATCAAAGTTAATTTTCCGCCGGTAATTTTTTTGTCCGTTTCCATGTTCATTTTAAAAGGTTTCAATCAGGTCAGAAAATATATACTTTAGATCCGATACTAAGAGAATTGTAGACTGCTTCAAGGTCTTCATCATTCAGTCTGACACATCCGTGAGTTACGGGCATACCAAGGAAACGCTTATAAATTGTACCATGAATAAGATATCCGTCACCTATGCTGAGAGCATAATCTCCCAGCACACCGTACTCCCATCTTGAAGGATCATTTGGCGGCGGAATTGGCAGTCCTTCCTCAACGAAAGCCCAGTCAGGCCTTCGCCATACTGGTGAAGAAATTTTACCCTGTATCCAGTATTTGCCTTTTGGTGTCTTGAAAACCCATTTTTTCTCACCCTGGGTTTTAAGCATCGTATAACTTCCTGAGCTGCAGCGTCCTTCTCTGATAAGCTTCTTATTCCTGTAAAGGAAAAACTTGTTATCGGTAGTATTGATAACAATATATGACTGACCCGACGTATAGGAGTTGTACTTTTTATTAAGCCTGAGAATATCCTTTGAAAGAGTACCGGTAAGTTTCTTGTAACTCTTATCCTGTTTTAATTCCTGAATATCAGTGAGCCGGGATTTCTTACCGGATGATTTCTCCTGTAGTCCCGGAACACCATAGAGGATAAAAAGAAGAGTTAATAGCACAGCAGCAACTGACAGAATGGTTGTTAAGGCAATCCTGAAACCGCTGATCAGCTTTTTATTCTTCATAAGCTTGCTGAAGAAGCTTCCGTCGTCGTTGGTATTATTTCCACCGCCATCCCTGCCTGCAGGTCTTTGCTCATTCTTAAACTCTGATGAATGAGCATTGGTCATTTCATGGTTATTTTCCATATAGATTTTCTTTCAATCGAGAACCTGCTTCAGATCAACCATCGATCCGACAATTGTAACAGGAGTCCCTTCCTTAGCAATTTTGAATATAACTTCCATTTCAGAATCGGTGAGTGCAATGCATCCTTCGGTCCAGTCTATGCCCTTTCCACCATTGCCATGGATCTCAATCAATCCACCAATTTTTGCAGAAGAAGGAAGTATTCCCCGTGCCACCTCTTTTCTGAATTCTTCTTTGTCTGTCTCATTGGGATAATTGAGCAAAAGAGCTTTATAATACTTGGTCCTGTTGCTTCCGAATTTCTTTATTATCTTATACTTGCCTTCCGGAGTAGCTTTATCGCCTTTTACTTTTTTATCGCCAACCCAGTTTCGTCCAAGCTCAACATTATATTCATACTTCCTGGCACCGTTGAAGTATACAATACATTTTCTTGAATACTTGTCAACAATAATCGAATAGCTTTTATTCTGCCGTGATTCGCTGATAGTCTCATCCACCAGTCTTTTCCATACCGGATAAGACTTAAAGTACTCCTGAAGATTATTTCGAGCATGTTCAAAAGAAGAAGTAAGAAGGTATTCAGAATCAATGATTTTTTTATTTGCCTGAAGGTATTGTCCCTTATTATAAGCTATCTCTGATTCCTTCAGCAGCAGCTTTCCTTTTGAGATCCTGTTTCTGACTTCTGAAGATAGAGGATAGGCAGTAAATAAAATAGTTATCTGTCCGACAAGATTATTCAACGTATCAATTCTCTGGCTGATTTTCGTTTTAAGTGAGGAAACATTTGATTTTGATTTTTTCAATGCCTCTTCAGCTTTTTGTGCTGACAGGTCTGCATATTCTGATACACTATCAAAGTCTCTGAAGAAAAAGAATTTTTGGTTTTCCCTGCGCCAGTTTACCATTGCCGAGTCGTAAAGCGATCCGGCTTCTCTGAAAAGTCTCTTTGAATAAGTACCTGCTCCGGATGATGCAGCCTGTGAAAGGGTCAGCCTTGCATATTCCATTTTTTCAACAGGTGGTTGCGGTGCTAAATGCACAATGACAAATACGAGAAATGTAAAAAATATTGATAGAATTACAATGCCAAATGTATTCCTCCATATTTTTTTTAATCTCATCGTGCTAATCTTAAAAAAAACCCCGGGTTACTTCCCGGGGATTTTATTTTGATAATTGTAAAGCTTGCTTATCTTTTTACTTTAGCAATTGCTTCTTTAAGTTCAGCATTAATTCCGTCGGCTTTTTCCTTAGCTGCTTTAATCTTGTTGAGAGCATCCATGAAGGAACCTTTGTCGAAAAGGCCCTGAGCTTCAACAACGGTAGCATCAATAGTAGCCATGTCAGCTTTGATCTGCTCGATAACAGCTGCACCCTCTTTTCCTCTCGGAGCTTTAAGGATGAGTTTTCCGTTATCTTCAACAACAGCTTTAATGTCGTTGAGTAAAGTTTCAGATTCTTTTTTAACTTCTTCTTTCTTAACTGCTGCGTTGGCAGCTACCTGGTTTGCCAGAGTTAAAACAGAAGCAAGTTTCTCCTTAACAGGACCGAATTTCTTGAACAGTTTTGATTTCTGAGCTTCAACATCAGCCAGAATAACGTTCATTGAATCCTGCACAGCAGCAAATTCAGTTGGGATATAAACAGAAGCTTCAGCTGTTTTAGCGGCTTCTATAGCAGCATTTGCTGCGTCAATTTCAGCTTGTGGAACTTTACCACAGCTAGATAAAAAAGCAACCATCATAATAGTTGCCAAACCAAATAAAATCTTGTTCTTCATTTTGATACTTTTTAAATACTTTGTTTTGTTAAATTTCCGATTATTTAATGTTAACCGTTTCCCTTTTAAAAATTCGGTGCGAAGATACTCTATTTTTAAATAAACAACAAAAAATATTTAATAATATTTATTTATCCCGAAAATATAACTAATCTGCTTAGTTACATAATCATAATCCCGCACTGAATATAAATGTAAACAAATAAATCAAACAGGCATCACGTTTTTCAGTTTCATTCTATGCACATTTCGTCAAGCCAGGTCCTTGCTAAATGAGCTAGCCCGGATCATCCTGTCAGTCTATGCTGTAAGTTTTATCCTGAACTTCTTTAGACCAACAACCTCTTCAAATGCTCTTATAAACCTCATGAAAAGGATTAAATAATCCTCCTGAGCAAAATAATAATGAGTCTCCTCAGAAGTGGAAGGAAGATCTTCGGGCAGTTTACCTTTAGAGTATTTAGCCTCTTTTAAAACTGTAAAATCCATACGCTTGCCGTCAATCCTGTTATAAAAATGCCAATTCTTATTATTATGGGTTTTCAAAATTTCACCTCCGTAAATATCATAAATCAATTTCGAAATTATTCTGCTATGACCATCTGCGGGTGCATCAGTAATATATCCGTGATAGTAATCCACAGCCAGGGTTTGCTTCAGTGCTTTTTGCACAGTTATTCTGTTAATCATATGCGTTTATTTTTTCAGTCAACCTGTTCATGTCATTTAGTTCTATTCATTCATTGATAACATTTGTTTGTTACGAATAAATTTGATAAAAGAAAGGTATAAAATTTCATTCAGCTAACGTTATAGAATTCTTGTGAAAAATTACATTATTCACATATTTCTCCGACCACTTTCTCTCTTACGTCTGAGTTTCATGAACTATTACGGTTCAATGTGTGAATGTTGTAACTCTTCCCCGGAATTGTGTAAAAGTTTTGAAAAAATGTTGACGTATCTTTTCGCAAACGTAATTTCCAATCATGCAAAAGAAAAAATATTTAAAAATATTGCTGGGGATTGTTTTTGCGACGATTCTGATAAAGCTCGTGACAATTGTCTTCTTCGAACCATCTGTTGAGAGTAAAATACAATCATCATTGAATGAAAAGAGCAGAGACTACATTTTTGAAATTGGCAGGGTCCATATTCTGTTGATCAGTCGCGGGATAAAAATTGACACTATTTTAATTTATTCAAAATCGGATGGAGCTGCCCAGGACCAAATCGCTAAAATAGATTACATAAAATTTAAAGGAATCAACCTCTTAAAAGCTATTTTCAGACATGATATTGACATAAGGTCAATAACAATTTCAAACTGCAGTACAAAGGATAAATTTCCATTTTCAGGCCAGGCAGTAACATCAATAGTTTCCCCTCTGGAGATCCGGATAGACAGAGTATTTTTTGACAAGTTGAATCTGTCATTGCAAAACGCTACAAATGCACAGTCTTTTACTGTTAAAGAAGGGGTATTGAAAATCAGTGATTTAATAGTTGAAAAACATGATACCTTATCCCCTGCCACCTTCGAACAATTTAATTTTGAAGCTGATCAACTCCTTTCAGTTTCGTCTGACAGCATGTATTCATTTTCCGCCGGCAAAATTACCTGTTCTGCACTATCAAATATATTAGTTATTGACAGGCTCTCTATTCAACCTAATTATACAAACTATGATTTCACTTCACGCTATAAATTTCAAAAGGTTTGCATTGCAGCTGTTTTTGACAACATTTACTTATACGATTTTGATGCAGCAGATTATTTCAGATCAGGGAGCCTGATAAGTTCCTACGTTGAAATAGGGGAAATGGATATGAAAGCTTTTCGTGATAAGCGAAAAGAATTCCGGCATGTTAACAAACCTGCATTTCAGGAAATGATTTACAACTATCCCGGCACTATCCGGATTGATTCAATAGCACTTAAAAACGGTAATATAACTTATACCGTCCATGCAGAGGAGGCAAATGAGGCTGGAAGTATAAGCTTCAATAAAATCAATTCCAGTATCTACAAAATAACAAATGATACTGTTTACAAAACAGAAACCGCTTTTTTAGAACTTAAGGGTGATGCGATGTTAATGGGTAAAGGAAAGTTGACCGTTTTATTAAAGGGAAGAATATTCGACAGTCAAAACACATTTTCACTTACCGGTACTCTTACAGATATGGATGCAAGCGAATTGAATCCAATCCTGGAGAAAAATGCTTTTGTTTATGCTACATCCGGTAAAATAGATGCAATGAATTTCAGTTTCATTGCAAATAACACCAAAGCTGCCGGCAAAATGGCTATGTTTTATCATGGATTGGATATCGCAGTTAAGAACAAGCGGACGGATGATACAACAGCTATTAAGGAAAGGTTAATATCATATATTGCCAATCGAAGAATCATGGATTCAAATCCAATTCCCGGAGAAGACGTGAGAGATGGAAAAATAGATTATGTGAGAGACCCGGAAAGATTTCTTTTTCATTATTGTTTCCGGTCGATTCTTTCAGGGATAGCATCAAGTATTGCCAAAAACAACGATAAAAGAAACAACTGATTAAAAAAGAATATCTGACAAGTTAAGGGAGAGCGTTTTACAATAATTTATTGATAATTTATAATTGACGGCTTGTCAATTTCAAAATCTCTGAAACCGAAATCAGTTGTCTTTAATGAGTTCATTTTAAAAACATCCTGTCCGATTCCGGGGATTAGCGGATAAAATGCAATGGATATTTGAAATGTATTAAAAACCAGGTTTTCATTTTTAATTAAAACTCCCAATCCTATTTGTGAATATACTTTACTGTTTTTAAATCCTTGTTCGGAATCCCCCAGCATGCCAAGTGAAAGAGTAAAAAAAGGTCCAAAATGGAATCCGACAAAATTCCACGGGGTGTATGATTGTGTTTGCAGGGTAAATAACAGGCGTTGAGTACCTGACAACACAGGACTTTTAAATCCCTTCAGTCCATAATTTTCATTAATAGTTAAACTATCGTATGGAAACCGGTTTATGCCAATGGTAACCTGCGATTTTACAAATTCCCTGAATTTCCATTTGCCGATTTCAAATAATCCGGTAAAATAGCTTATCCCTGCTTTAAATATACCTTGTTCTGCATGTGAAGAAGCAAAGAAAGTACCGTATTCGAAATTGGAGCTCAGGTATCCCCAGTTATAATAGTTACCAAAGGAAAAACGTAAACCTAAGTACATACGCGAGGAATTATTTCTTACCTGATAACCACCTGTCAATCCATATACTTTCCCTTCCGGCACATCTTCGATCACACCATATTTATAAATATATTTATCCTGAACGTATTTCCGTGATGTAATTCCAATGCCGGCTAAATAAAAATCTTCATTGCTATAAATATTTAAGGGATCAATAATTTCAGATGGTTTTTCAGTAAAACGGATACGCAGATATCGTAAAGTTAAGATTAAATTAGTTACTCTTTCCTCTTCTGTATAATCCTTGAAAACAGGTATTGCTTTGCCTGCCCAATAATCCTGGGTATTGAATTTAAATGCAATGGGAACATTAGCCAAATTCATATCCTTTAGGGAATCTCTCTTACTTTGAGTAGTAAAAGAAAAGCCTGCTGCCCACTTTGCCAATGGAGAAAAAAACGGACGGTCAATAGCCAGGCTTCCCAAATAATTTCCGTAACCGTCAATCCCATAGTGAAATTTTGCTTTTAAATAGGTGTTACGGAAGTTTGAGATAGAGTAATTTGTATTAAAAGAGTCAAGTCCTGAGGTGAGATTTCTTGAATAAGCACTTTGAAACTCATGACCAAATCCTAAGAAATTTTTATCAGTTATGTCAGCCTTGAACTTTGAGGTTGAAAAATAATACCCTTTCGGAATGATGCTCCATTTATCCAATTCACGAATAAAAATATCTACCGAGTCTGATTTCTCCCCGGCAGCCACAACATAAAAATAAACCTCATTGACAAATTGCTGCAGGCGTATTAAACGCTCCGACTCTTTTACAAGCAAAGATTTGAACGGGTCATTTTTTTGCATGAGCAACAGGTTCCTGATGGTCATAATTTGTGATTTAATGTGCATTTTATTCCCTGCTTTTGTAAAAAAATTCCGTCTCCCAACAGTTGTGTCAGTGGCCGAGTAGCCGAATGGATCCAGGGTAATAATATCGATATTCCGGATAATTTTCCCTTCAAAAGTGTTATATGGCTTTTGTATCAGTTTTTTATATGCTTTCTTTTTGACATTTTTCTTTTTTGTGAAGGAAGCGGTTGGTTTAAAAAACATATGGTACATAATCCTGGTAAACTTGCTTCGGTCAGAGAATGATTCAATATTCTTATAAAGAGTGGTTGAGTCTTTTTTGACAGGAGTTTGCTGTGCGAATGTAAAATCACTTATTGAAAATGAAACAAAAAAGAGGATGAAAACGCTTTTGAACCACATTTGCAATGAGTATGATTTATACCAGAAGGCATTTCAGGTATATAACCATTGAAAGATAAGAACAGCTACTTGTTGAAGTGTTACACAATTACATATATGATTTACATAATTCACTTATTCTCCAGGGCGGAACGATAATCGTTGTGAATAAGTAACTCTTTAACCCGTAAAGTTTTACGGCTACGAAAGAAATATTTTATGACAGAGTCAGGGGAGAGTTTTATTTTTTGAATCCTGAAATATCAACGACCGATAAAAGACATTTTCTGTCATCACCCGTAACAATCCCTTCCATATAAACCAGGCATAAAGGTGTATTGTCATATCCAAGCTTTACTTCGCATGATTCTTTGATATTGCTTCTAAAAACATTGCGGAAGAAATTATCAAATGCCGAATGTGATTCATTGGAAACAAATAGCTTAAAGTTGCTGTTAACCAGACTAAAACGTTTTTCACCAAGCATTTCAGCACCGGTGAAATTCAAATCGCAGATACTACCCTCGCTATCGAGTGTAAAATAACCCATCGGGGCAAAATCGTATAACATTGTGTATTTTTTAAGAGCTGTTTCTGCCACTTCGTTTGCTTCTTGAAGTTCTTCATTCTGCATTTCCAATTCTATCTGGTGCACCTGCAGTTCATGAAGGAGTTTTTTCACGTCAGCCTCAATAACCTGCTTATCAGTCTTCTTCTTTTCTTTAAGCTTTTCTTCAGCTTTTTTTCGTAAGATCCGGGCATCTGTAAAATTCTTTCCCTTGGTACTCATGTTATAGTTATCTTTGTAGGGTTAAAATAATTCCGGTTGCCATATTCAGACCGTTTTTCAATACGTTTGCATTCCCTTCAACTTCTGTCATATTAGAACCGGTTGCTAATACCTGCATCTTAAATTTGCCCCCCTGCAATTTGCTGAGCATGTTCCTGAAATCTTTTTCAGCTTTTTTTCGCAGCGGTTCAGGAACAAACATCTGAACAAAATTGTGGTTTACTGCGTCGTCATGCTTTTTTCCGAAAAGCTTCTCAGCTACAGGACTGAACTCCAATATCGTAAGGTCTGCTGATAATTCAATTATTACATCGGAGGATGAATTTACAAGAAAACGCTTTATCTGTTCTGTCTCGTGTAATTTCACTTCCACCTGTTTGAGGTCGGAAATGTTGATAAAAGTGATGACCAGACCCTCGATTCTGTCGTCCAGGGTCCGGTAGGGCATTATTCTAATGAAAAACCATCGTCCGTCCCTGGCGGGAATTTGTTTTTGTATAAAAACGAGTGTTCTTAATACTTCCAGAGCATCGGAAGCCAACTCGGGGTAAATAAGGTCGGATACCTGGTCGGTAAAAGGTCGTCCGATGTCGCTTTTTATAAGTTTAAATATTTTGGTTGCCTGATTAGTATATCGCCTGATATTCAATTCTTTATCAAGAAACAGAGTGGCGATATCGGTGCTGTTAAGCAGGTTTTTCATGTCATTATTCACCCGCGAAAAGTCATCGACCTTTGACTGCAATTCAGCGTTCACCGTTTGAAGTTCTTCATTCAGACTCTGCATTTCTTCTTTTGAAGTTGTAAGTTCTTCGTTCGTAGATTGCAGTTCTTCATTGGTCGATTGCAATTCCTCATTTGAAGATTTCAGCTCTTCCTGTGAGGTCTGCATTTCCTCGAGAGTGCTCTGCATCTCTTCACGGGTATGCTGTAACTCCCTTTCCAACTCAGATTTTAGTATACCGCTTAAAGTCCTTTCTCCTTTTTTGACCTTCAGTTTAATGTCAGCAGTATCTGCGTTATCAGAAAAAATTATCATTAACGTGCCAAACAAAGCATCAGGTTTATCAATCCATTGAATGTTAACATTTATAATATGGGTGTCGCCGTTTGTCCCCACTTTGATATTACGCAAAACCACAGCTTCCTTTTTCATCAAAGCTTTCCTGAAGGCTATGGGAAACTCTTCCCGTAAACCTTCGCGTAACATTGCGAATATGTTCAGGTTTGCTTTACCAACCGCCGGTTCCAGATATTTTCCGGTACGTCCGCTTATGTAAATAATGTCGCCATTTTCGTTCACCAGAACCCCGGAGGGTGAATAGTGCTTCAAAAGCAGCTGATCGGCAAGCGTTTGAATATTAATAACTGATCTTGCAGGTATTTGGGGTTCAAGATTAACCGGTTTGGTCCTGGAAAAGGATGATGGGAAATCGAATAATTCCGGTATCGTGGTAGTAAGTGAGCGTTTGAAGATTTTCAATTTGGAATCCACAGGTGTGAAAAGATGGCTTTGTGTTCCAAGGGTTTCGGAACTGCCCAGAAGCAAAATTCCTTCAGGGTTAATACTATAGTAAAACATGCCCAACAATTTTTTTTGAAGCTCTGTATCCATATATATGAGCAAATTGCGGCATGAGAGGATATCTATTTTGGTAAAAGGCGGGTGCATTATGATGTTATGTTGTGCAAACACGACCAATTCCCTGATTTCAGTATTAATACGATAGCCGTCATCAGTTGCTGAAAAAAAACGATTCAACCGGCCGGGTGAAACATCAGCAGCAATATTTGAAGGGAATACACCTTTCCTGGCTGTTTCTATAGCGTCATTGTCAAGATCGGTTGCAAACACCTGCAATGAAACCCTTCCGGTCGGATTGAATTTTTCAACTGCTTCTTTAAATATAATAGCTAATGAATATGCCTCCTCACCGGTTGAACACCCTGGTACCCATACCCGAAATATTGAACCTTCAGGCAATTTTCCAATATAATCCGGAATAATCTTTGTTTTCAGCTTTTCCCAAACAACCTGGTCACGAAAGAAATTGGTTACTCCAATCATCAGTTCTTTGAAAAGGATATTGGCTTCCTTTGGATTTTCTTGTAAAAAGTGGACATATAAAGATATCTTATCAATTTTATGTACACTCATTCGTCTTTCTATACGGCGATATACAGTATTTTTTTTATATAACGAAAAGTCATTACCTGTATGGGTTCGCAGCAGAATAATAATTTTTT
>CAYPKL010000086.1:0-3771 GCA_964411285.1 uncultured Rikenellaceae bacterium | reverse complement strand
CGGATTAAATGATAATTTCGCCATAACACTTTCCATTACAGATCTGGATGGCCGGAATATAGATCAGAAACTTCTATTTTCCACAAAGGGTAGCCTGCATTATTTATTTGAAATACCAGAGGTCGAAAAAGGTATTTATTTAATTAAGGCATCAACTACAGGAGGAATACGCTCCGGCAAATTAATAGTTAAATAAAGCATCAGTATATTTGATCCGGATACAATAAAAAGCAAAAAAGCAGGTTGAATAATAAATTCAATCTGTTATGAATGCTTTTGATTATTTTTTTGAAAAGAGTTCCACTCTGGAAAAGTTTTTTTTGGTTGGAAAAGAAAACCTCTCATTTAAACAGCTTTATCTTTCATCATTAAAACTCGCTTCGTATCTTGAATTGAAGTTTGGTCATAACAATAACATTTTGTTGTTATCGGTAAATAATTCCTTTTTCCTGACAGCATATTTTGCTATTATAAAATCAGGCAATGTATGCATACCTCTTGATCCGAATATTGAAAAAGAGAATCTTGCTTATATCCGGACACTTACCAACCCTGTTTTAATATTTACGACCAGAAATTTAGTTGAAAAGGGATTAATCCCCGATCATGCTGCGTGCATATTTCCTGATACATTCAATAATTCGGAATTCGATGGAGGTTCTGTTGTAAATAGGAACAATTTTGACAGTAATAAATGCGCCGAAATTATTTTTACTTCAGGGTCAACCGGAATTCCCAAAGGGGTAATGATCTCGCATAAGAATCTTATTGCAAATACAGAATCTATCATTGCATATCTTAAATTAACTGAGAATGACCGGATGCTTGTGGTTCTGCCTTTTTACTACTGCTATGGGTTATCACTTCTTCATACTCACCTCAGGGCAGGAGGTTCAATAGTCCTGAATAATTCATTTATCTTTTTAGGAGGAATTATCAGGGACATTTTTGAACATGAATGCACCGGATTTGCATGAGTTCCGAGTCATTTCCAGATTCTGCTCAGAAAATCTGATAATTTTAAAAACACCTCCTTTCCACATCTGAGATATGTTACACAGGCAGGCGGTAAACTTGCTCCAATATTTATAGATGAATTCAGGAGCTTTTTCCCGGCTGTTATATTTTACGTAATGTATGGTCAGACAGAAGCTACAGCAAGATTATCCTATCTGCCACCTGAACTATATGACTCAAAGAAAGGTTCTATGGGCAAAGGAATACCCGGGGTAGAGCTCAGGGTAATCAATGAGGATGGTGAAAAGATCAAGCCAGGGGAGATCGGCGAAGTTATTGCCCGGGGTGACAATATCATGCTGGGATATTTTGCCGATGAGGAGGGAACAAAAAATGCCATCCGTGATGGATGGCTTTACACTGGTGATTTAGGGACCGTTGACGGTGATGGCTATATTTACCTTACCGCCAGAAAAAAAGAGATAATTAAGGTCGGAGGCAAGCGCATAAGTCCCAAGGAGGTTGAAGCAGTTATCCTCGAATTACCCGAGGTTGTCGACTGTACTATTGAAGGCGTGGAAGACGAGCTATTGGGTGAAGCGCTTAAAGCCACAATTGTAATTAAGGGTGAAAATGGCAGGGACGCTATTGTCGATAAAATCAAGCAGCATTGCTCCAGACACCTGGCGCTTTATAAAATACCAAAATTGTTTGAAATAAAAGAAAATCTGGTAATAAGCCCCACCGGTAAAAAGATAAAAGGTAAACTCTAAAATGACTATTGACCATATTTGTTTTGCAGTAAAGAATCTGGAAGAGGGTATTTCCTATTGGAATCATGTTTTTGGTTACATCCAGATGACGGAGATCGTTATTAATACCAGACAGAAGGTCAAGGTGGTTTTCGTGACCAAGAAAGACAGCATTCTTATCAAGCTTATTGAACCTGCCGGCGATAACCAGTCGTTGCTGAATTTCGTAAACCGGGGAGGCGGGTTCCACCATATTTGTCTTAAATGTGACGACCTGGAAAGCGGGATAACCGAATTGACCGGAAAAGGATTAATTAAACTTGTACCTCCCCAGCCGGGAGAAGCCTTTAACAATCACGACATCGCATTTATGTTATCACGCTATAATCTTAATGTCGAGCTGATTGATACAGATGAAAAGGCCGGAATCATTTCAGATTCTGGTCTTCAGACTCCAAAATGATCCTTTATGATTTTTTCCTTTTCGTCATGAGAAAGTTTACTGGTGGCGAGTAAACCGGGATTCTGCTTATATAACAATTTCTGCATATTCATATTAAGACCCACCTTGGCAGGATTTCCGAATATCACGGAATTATCAGGAAATTTTCCCCTTACAACGCTCCCGGCGCCAATAATGCAATTATTCCCAACAACAGTATTGGGTAGAATAATACAATTGGTTCCGATAAGGACATTATTCCCTATTTTAATCTTTCCAAAAATATCACCATTTAATAATTCATCGCGGAAACACCAGATTCCACCATCGTGTGTTATAAAGTTTGTTCCATAGGCGATGGCAACATGATCTCCAATCTCTATCAGATAGGGTTCGGTTGAAAAAGCAATGGTTTCGAGGTGGCAGTTTTGACCAATCTTCATGCCTTGTTTACGCCAGAATTCAATTTTTTTCTCTGAACTGGCTTTTTCCAGATATTTTAAATAAGTGCTTCTAAAGATACTTTTCAATGACATTTTTTTAAATATTACTCAATTTTATTTCCAAGCACATTAACAACAAATTCCCCGAATAAGGCTGCAACCTTTGCCGAGAATTCAGTGTTCGGATGGGAATCATTTTTACCTGCTGCATTTTTTTCTGCCATGTATAATCCGCCTTCAGTTTCATATTTATAAAAATCCCAGACAAAGATGTTATCGCCTTTGACATCCCATTCATTAATAATCCACCTGTAAAACAGATTTGCTCTTTCAGCCTCTTCAGGAGAAATTTTGCTTTTTACCTGAACAGCAGGAGTCCACACTATAAATCTAGAACCGGGAAATTCGTGCATTTTATCTTTCAGAGAATTATACTGCAACTTATAGTTTTCAAGTCTCTTTATATCAGAATCAATATCGGGATTCCCGGTATCAGGAAGAATATTACTGCCCGGGAAACAATGCTTGAAAATGATCAGATCGTATTCCCTTGTCAGTATTTCAAGCGTAGGTTCCTCCATATAGGGTTCAGAACCTGCATGTTTTACCCAGATATTATAATAATCATAAGGATAATTATTCCATCCGTAAGGGCTTGCTTTTGGAAAGAACCTTTCAGAGACGGAACAACTTAAATTACTGCTTTTGCCAGAAGAATTGATCTGCGACTTAACATCACTTTTACCGGTGAGTTTATAAACATACCTGTGGGTATTGCCAAGCCAGACATTCCAACCTGTACTATGGTGGAGGAATAGTATTTTTTTCATTTCTTCCTGTTTTTTATCACACCCTGAGAATAAAATTAATAGCAAAAACAAAACTGAAATTCTGTTTATCATAAGAATAGTTGTGTACGTTCAGATGATTTATTTTGGCTATTCAGGAATCAATATCCTGACATATTATTTTAAGTTAAGATGTTAAAAGAGATTATATGGCAGTCTTTGCATTCAGATTCTTTTCAATAAGTGCTTTTGTCTCTGCAATATGCTGTTTTGAAGAAGCTCCGAATAGAACTGATTCAATTTTCGGAAATCTTCCCAGGTATTCCATAGCTTCTGCCGGGCGTAAAGCTCCTGCGGCAAGAACCTGCATTGCTACCGGGCGGAATTCT
>CAYPKL010000085.1:0-4335 GCA_964411285.1 uncultured Rikenellaceae bacterium | reverse complement strand
TATAGATATCCTTAAGATGATCGGGAACATCTTTCTTTGCCATGCGACTTGGTTTTGTGCGGGATGTATGCAGAAAAGTACCTCCCGTACGACCTGCTTTGTTGACAGTATCATCGGTAAGGGTCTGGTAACAGTTGCTGTTATCGGCCTGATTATCCCTTATCAGCTCAGTGACGCCTGCCCATCCCCTGCGAAGGCCTATCACCCTGTAACCTTCCCGGTTTGCACGGATTGTAACCGCCCTGATTGCCGGATTAAGTCCCGGCACATCGCCCCCTCCTGTAAGGATGGCTATAACTCCTTTTGTTGCCTTGATATCTACCATGATCTTCTGCTTTTTATTTAAAACCATTATTTTAATTTTTTAAGACCTCTAAAGTAAAGCATTTTACTATTTTTCCAAAAAAATTACTGAATCACAAACTCCCTGCCTTGCAAAATCCCTCCGCGTGTTGAATAAAAGTTCGCTTTCCCTTTAAGTTCATTCCTGTTATAAAGCCTTATTACAAAAGTAGCCTCTGTCACCGATTCACCCTGTGTATAAGGAATATTTTCCGATACTGTCTGATTTATTGAAGGCTTATCCATGTCATTGAATATTTCTTTTTTACTTCTTTTTGAAGCCGGTTTTTTACCTTCAATGATTTTATATCCGTAATTTCCATTGACGGACCCTGCAGTATCAAATTCAAGTTCAATCCTGTCTTCCCTTACGATTTTAACAAGCTGAGCCTGCCGGAGTGCGGTGGGCAGTTTCCCGGTATTCCTGACACTCATTTTCAGACGGTAATCAGCAGAATCAGCTTTATACGACTTTATCTTTTTTACCTCAAACTGATCCCAAATAATTTCAGGCAGATAATATGCCATTTCAAGATTGAAAAGAGCTTCATTTCTCACCCATTTTTCCAACTCCTGAGGAGGGGGATTCTGCAAGAAAAATTTAAGATCAAATGCCCCGATCTCAATATCTCCGTAAACGGGATGTTTTGCAGGTTTCCATTCCAGAAATCCGGCGCCTCCGTTTTCTTCATCATCCCATCTTAAAGCATCAAGCAGATCTTTCTCTCCGTCTTTGTTATAATCTTTAAACCTGCCATTGTTCCAGATTTCATCGCCATACCAGATAGCTCCGAAATACCAGTATCCGAAATCGGGTCCGTGACCAAAAAGAGGGTTGCCATCACCATAGTCATTATAAACATCTCCTGCTTTTTCATAGCCTGTGATCTTTTTGCCGATCGCATCGAAAGTCTTATACCATGCAAGATCGTCCGGGAACATTCTTTCATCGGAAGGAGATGTTGACGGCGGCCTTAAATGCATGGGTACGCTGGTATCCATAGAATTGACTATTGAAATATTGGGATGCTTAAGCAGAAAACCGACTACCGATCTTGTCTCTGGTTCGCTTAACGGAAACTCACCAGCACCTCCCTGGGTAAAACCTCTTCCCGTTTCTTCGCTCCCTGGCCGCCAGTTTTCAGGATAGTTCCTGTGAAGATCCAGCCCTCCGATACCATCCTCATTAATTTTACCATCTCCGTCATTGTCGATCCCTTCAGATTCAGAAAGATACTTTCCCTTCCCGGCAGGTACTCTTTTCATTATTCTCCCGGTTGAATCGCCCGGATCGGGTATCAGATTACCTTTTTTTTCGTCTTTCCATCTCATGGTAAGGATTAAGCCGTCGCCGTCGAGGTCGTCAGGCGGATCCTCATCAAGGAGGCCGTCATTATCATTATCTTCAGGCCTTACACTGCTTCTGTTACTCTGTGCTGTGTTAAGGTAAAGATTATGCCCGTCAGGATTATTGACTGGCCTAAAATATATTGTTTTTGTATCGAGAAGATGTGTTATCTGAGGATCTTTTCCATAATTTGTCAGCAGATGCCTGGCAAGCCACATTACACATTCCGAACCGGTAATCTCTCCGCTGTGTCTTCCTCCTTCAAAAAATGCAGCCGGTTTGTCAGTCTCTTTCCCGTTCTTTTTATTGGTTATAGTGATTTGCAAAACAGGTCTTCCTTCAAAGCTTTTGCCAATTTCATAAAGATCAACAAGGTCCGGGTATGTTTTTTCCCATTTCTCCAGCCATGAATATATAACATCCAGTGAGTGGTAACCGGTGAAAGTGAGAGAATCTCCCGAATCATACTGAACCCGTGGGAATCTGACCAGGGGAAAGTAGCTGACGCCGTGCCTGAAACCAGACAGGACATATTGCTTTTTTGCCGGTTCTTTTGCGGTGGCAGGGTCCGGCTTGCCCGGTTGTGAATTAAGAGAGAGCGGGACAAGAAAAAAAAGTCCGATAAGATATTTATTAATCATTATGTGTTTTATTTAAAAGCTTCTCCGGCAGACGATTTGAAGTTCCTTACAGGTTTTCCGGCGGCAAATAATCTCAACCTCTTTTTGAGATAACCTCCAGTTTATCTATATCCACAACTTCAATAGTTTTTCCCTCAACTTTTATAATTCCGTCCTTCTTAAAATCAGAGATGGTCCTGATAACATTAGCGGTGCTCATTCCTATATAATCGGCAATCTCTTTTCTTGAAACGGGAACTTCGAAAATTTTTGATCTGAAAATTTCTTTCGTGAAATACAACAGGATATAAGCAACCCGACCGGGAAGATTCTTCTGCCTGATATCAAGTGTCTGACTTATGATCTTATCATTAATAGCTGAAATTTTTGTCAGCAGGCTGATTGCAAACTGACCGTTTTTCAGGAACAATTCTTTAATGAAATCAAGCCTTACGCTGCATACGACAGAATCTTCCAGTGCAGCAACCGAAAACTTATATTTTACTTCCGAGAATATACTTATATTGCTGACAAACTCAAAAGGCCTCGTAATTGTAATTACCTGTTCTTCACCATTAAGTGACCTTCTGAATAGCTTGACAAGACCTGTTTTCAGGTACTTGAAATCAGTAATTTTTTCTCCTTCATGGTTTATTATTTCACCTTTTATGTACGATCTCTCCTCCTTATAATTGCACATTTCTATTATGCTTTCACTATCAAGGGTTGAAAACACGGTTTCCCTGAAATCACAATGTTCACAGTTACACGGTTTGGCTAATTTGTTCACGCAACAGATTTTATCACAAAGTTATGATTTCCCGTTTATAAAATTACCGGGGTTTTTGTTTTATTTAGTAATTTAGGCACTTTTGAAAGCCAAACAATTTAAAGTGTCAATAGATTAACATTAAATGATTTACAAAACAGACTATCATGTGCATTCATTGTTCAGTGACGGAAAGGCTGCACCTGAAAACTATATTGTACCCGCTGTATCTGCCGGATTAAAAGAGATCGGTTTTTCAGAACATCTCACTATTATAAAGGATTCGCTTGACTGGAGTATGAATATTTCAGAAGCCGGGCCATATTTAAAACACATTAAAAGCCTGCGTGAAAATACCGGAGACATAATTATTAGATCGGGGCTGGAAATAGATTATTTCCCCGACAGGGAAAAAGAGATTTATAAATTTCTGAAGAAAACAGATCTTGATTATGCAATCGGATCAGTTCATTACCTTGGAGAGACTACTGTTGACAATGGTCCGGAGTTTTATGAAGGCAAGAACATCGACCGATTATATAAATCATATTTTAAACAGGTTGGCGCCGCTGCTGCATCAGGCCTTTTTGATATTATTGCCCATTGCGACCTGATAAGGATCTATGGCTTCAGGCCTGCCTTTGATCCGGAACCGTTATACAGGGAGCTGGCTGCAAGCTTTAAAAAACACGATGTTGCATTTGAAATAAATACAAATGGCAGAAACAGGCCGATTGCCGATTTTTATCCCGACAGGAGGTTCCTCCATATCTTCAGGGAGGAAAATGTTCCTGTATGTGTTAATTCCGATGCCCACATGCCATCAAGGGTGGGCCAATATTTTGATGAAGCCTACGATCTCCTGCGAAGTGCAGGCTATACAGAAATGGCAGCGTTTAAAAACAGGGAAAGGTTCATGATACCATTTTAAAGCCGGCCTCATCTTATTTTTCTCATCTTACTTTCACAGGTTTTATCGAGACCAGAGTTACAGGTCCTGTCAGGCCTGATTTCAGGAGAGGGACACTCTTCCATGGAACCTGAATATTATTTAATCCCGCAATATTTGTGGTGTTGATATTTGTACTTGTGTAATTCTCTCCTCCGGAGGCATCGCCGGTAAGCCGGTTTGACCAGGTGTTGGCAACTTCAATTTTAAGCAGGTTATTGCCAGCCTGAAGAATGTCAGTTACATCCATCCGATATGGTTCACTCCATGTTATCCCCAGGTTTCTATTATTCAGCCACACTTCTCC
>CAYPKL010000084.1:0-3588 GCA_964411285.1 uncultured Rikenellaceae bacterium | reverse complement strand
CGGATCAAAACGTCATATTTGGCATTGAATGTGCATCCTGAGGATGTTAAAGTCAGGAAGAGAATAAGTTTGAATATTTTCATTTTTATGGATTATCAGAAAGAATAATATCAATCGTACTTTCCTTTGGTTTAGCTGTATCAAAAATTAACCGGCATATCAAATTTATAATGAATTATCCGGAATAACTATTACTGCAATTTTTTTTTGTTTACAATGAACTAAGAGGCTCTATCAAAAATCCTTTGTGCGCCTTTGTGTTGTACTTTGGGCCCTTTGTGGAGTAGTCAAAACTGTTATCAGAATGGTTTATTCTCAAAAATTTCCTTTAAATTTGGGTAGTTTATTCAGGGGGATTTAGCTCAGTTGGTCAGAGTATATGACTCGCAGTCATAAGACAAGGGTTCGACTCCCTTAATCTCCACAATAAAACCCAGCCCCAGCCCTCTCCGATACACATCTATCTAATGATATATTTTCATGGGGTGCAGTGTCTGACTTTTATCTTTTGTGACCAATGATTACCGGGAAGGTGTTTATTTATCGTTAAAGGCATATATTGTTACGGGTAAAATAAATATTGCATTGGGTATAATAATTATTGTAATACAATAAATTTATCATTCCTGAACCTGGTGAGGGATCTTATTAATACCTGTTACAACCGGGGATTGCTGGTGCCGGCAAAATGCACCTACTCCTTGTTAAGGCTCAACAAAACACCACATTAGTTGTTTTAATAGTAACTTCAGTTGACATTTAATCGGGTCCGGCTACATTGCAGATTCACTCCGCGGGTAGATAATATTATTGATATTCAATGATATATAATAATGTTTAACAATTAAATTTTGAAAAATGAAAAATAAAATGACAAAAATAAAATTGGTGGCATTTTTGGTAGCATTGCCAATAATGGTTTCTGCTCAAACCATCAAAACAAAACAGGAGGTTTTATCAGAACTTAAAACAGAAATAGCACAGATAAGTCCGGAACAGCTAAAGACAAAAATGGATTCTTCTGAAAAAGAATTAGTTCTGATAGATGTCAGGACGGACAGAGAACGTGAGGCCGGGTACATAGGCGGTTCTGTATGGGTACCGGCGGGCTTTTTGGAAATGAAAATACAGGACATTTGTAAAAAAGCAGAAACGGAAATAGTGGTTTATTGCAGAGGAGGAAACCGTTCCATGTCGGCTGCAAAAGCTCTCCGGCAATTAGGATATAAAAATGTATTTAGTCTGGAAGGAGGCATAAACGCATGGGGGAGTAAAGGATATTCCCTTTATAATTATCTTGGGGAAATCAGGTTGGTTAATGCTGGTAAAAAAGACCCAAACTTATCGACGTTTGATGTTTTAAAAGAATAATGGTTCCCTATGTAGCCAGTGATGTGATAATGTTATGCTATTTCAATAATATACTGACACATACAAGGCACATACTCAGATTTTTGTGGAATCAGGTTCTTGTTCCCTTAAAACTATTCTGTTTTAAATTTAGATATTAATCCGCTTACCTGTCCCTCAATAATCTTTATCCGCGCCAATAGTTCTTTTAATTCCAGGACATCATGTACAATTATTTCTTTTTCACTATCCTCTTTTGTTGTCAGTGGCATATTTTGCACAGTTTTACTTAGCTCTTCGGCCATATTGTTAAAAGCATGTGCAATTTCAGAAAATTCATCCTCTCCGTCGAAATATAACCTTTGGCCATAGTTGCTTGAAACTAATTCTTTTATTCCGTTATGTAATTGAAAAAAACGTCCGTTGAAGTAAGAAGCAAAGCTGAACATAAAACCCAGAGCAACTAAAAAGCACAAAGTTCCGAGAATTGACATCTGCCTTAGTGCTTTTTTTGCAGTTACTTTTGCATCTTCGGTTTTAACTTCAATTGTTTTCCCGTTCATCTGGGATAAAAGCACCAAATGACGGTAAAGAACGGCAGATTGATTATGCAGGGAGAGAATATTGCCGGCTGATTGTGGTAGGTTCAGGGATTTAGTTACAGTATTCCGGTATTCAGCATAATCAGTTTCGATTCCTGAAACAAGTTTATCTTCTCCCGGAGCTGTTATATTGTTTTTCTCTGATTTAAGCGAATTGTCAACAAGGCTTAATTCTTTCATAATTTTTAAGCTGTCCGGATTCTTGTCCGATAAGAAACAACTTGTAATTTCCTGGTTTATGTTCATTACACCTTCTGACATTTCGCGGGCATAGACGACTGATAAATAGTTTTCTTCGAGTATCGCACTTGTTTTATTTGACAGTCGGTTCAGATAAAATCCTGAAAAAAGGAATAGTACCAAAATGATTATAAACAAAAATATCATTGCTAATGTAAACTTTGTCCGGATTGAAAATTTCATGATAAGTAGTTTTTATTAGTTAATTGTATAAAATTAATATTAATCGAGGATTTTCAATTTAAGTTTCTTACTGTTAATTTGTTAAATTCCAGGCAAAGTTATACAAGCTTAGAGGTGAAGTCTATTTTATTTTGACAAATTGATATTGATTAAAAAATACTTACTCTTTTTCCTGTAAGCAATAAGCCCAATCGTAGGACCAGGAGGTTGAAGAATCAGAAAGAGATAAACCGAGAAATAACCAGCACCGAATCAGGAGCCGATTACTGATCACCGGAAAGTTCTTTCTTCTTTCTATTGTGGCTAAGAATAAACAAAATTCCCGCCAGAATAAAAGGAAAAGAAAGTGTAAGTGCACCCACAAGACTGATGGCAACGGGCGTATGACGTGTTTTATAATTGAAAACAAAGATAAATATACCAAATGCCAATCCGATAATGGTCAGTATTATTCCGCCGGTTTTTTCCCATTTCCATGCAATGATAAGTGAAGCAAGCAGGACAAATGATGGAATAAGATGCATCAGGAGAGCAGTGGTATTTTGCCAGAAGGTGCGTTCGGGGGAAAAAGAATCCAACGCAAATAGGCTTACAAAAAGAATGGCCAGGATGCATAGAATCCTTGGTGTCCAGAAGAGTAGCTTATTGGATGTTTTCATAACTGGTTTGAATAAATTCTATGCTAAGTTACACCTTGCTAAAGCCGAAGTCAATTTTATTTTGACAGTACCACCAAGGAAATAAGATTTCCTGCAGATTGCGCAGATTCGCGCAGAAAAATCTGCGAATATTTGCGCAATCAGCGGGAAACAAAAAATCTTATTGTGGGTCCTATATTTCGCCAGGAAGTTCTCCATTCCCCACAATTCTTCTTTAGTCCCATCATTATACTTTTAGGATCTGAAAAACAAGAATTTGTTTTTGCCATGACACAATTTTTACATAACTTATACTTTTTCGTGACAACGGGCATTTATGGTCGCCAGAGATTTTTAATAAACAATAAGTAGGACCAAAAAATGAAACCAATTTTTATTACAATCATTCTTGTTACAGCTATTTTTACTGTAACCACATATTCTTTAAAAGCCCAGACTCCTGAACAACTGTATCAGAAGGGATTGCTTAAGGAAGAAGGAGAAGGCGCATTGCAGGATGCAATCAACCTCTATAATCAGATTGCAGATAATTCAAATGCCGATAAGTCCCTGCA
>CAYPKL010000083.1:0-5956 GCA_964411285.1 uncultured Rikenellaceae bacterium | reverse complement strand
CCGGATCCGCTATTCCATTTAAATCATAGACTATTTTCCCGGCTCTTATTGTCATCTCACACTCAAATTTTTTCTCAGCTTCAATTTTGTAGCCGGTATAATCAAAAAGGCCGAATTTACCCTGACGGAGGTTAAGTACCGTAATATCAGCAACAGATCCTTCCGACAGATTTCCCAGTTCCTCATGCTTTATTATCCTTGCAGGATCGCTGGTGCTTGCTTTTATGACACTCTGGAGGTCCATTCCAATTGCCAGGCATTTTGACATTGTATTAAGCATGTCCTTCATTGCTCCATTCATGCTTCCGATATGAAGATCAGTGCTGATCGCGTCCGGAAACAGACCGCTCTTTATCGCAGGAATAGCCTGCGAATAGGCAAAACTAATGCCACCATACCCGACATCGAAAATTATTCCTTTTTTATGAGCCTCCCAGACGAACGGTTTTACTTTGCCAGTCTGAATATCGACTAAAGCTTCACGGCTTTTTCCCAGCTGAGCAAAGCAATGTGTGAAAATATCTCCAGGCCGGAAATGTTTCATGAAAAGTTCTTCGATGGAAAGGGGAGGATCACTTCCGCCAAAATCAACCATAACCGGCATATTGGCAAGTTTTCCTGCTTCAACCAGCAAGTCGGTAGGGGTCCAGTCATGACCGGAGAAATGGGCAAGTTTGAATCCAACAATATAATCGGAGTTCTTCAAAGCACAATCAGCTGCTGCTTTAGGATCCATATCCTTCAGATTCTGCTCAAACGGTCCGCCCCTCATCCCTTCTCCCACAATATTCAGAAAAGCAAGGACACGGGTCTGGGATTTGTCAATTGTTTGTTTTTTAAAATCAGGGAATGTCCTCCAGCCCGGGCATCCTGCATCAACCACAGTTGTGACACCAACACGGAAAGTGAATCCGTCGGGCACAACCGAATTGGGGCCATTCATATACTGCTGATCGAGGTTGTTACCCTGGAAAACATGAACATGAATATCAATCAGACCAGGTGTTACATAAAATCCCTGGGCATTTACTACCTGTCTTCCCTCTTTTCCATCGATATTTTTGGCAACTTTAGCGATCTTTCCGTCTAAAACTGCAATATCCATCACTTCATTGATATTGTTTTTTGGATCGATCACATGCCCGCCTTTGATTACAATATTATAAGTCTGAGCCTGCATGGTTCCGGTCATTAAAAAGAATATAAGGATCAAAAACAAGGATACTTTTTTCATTTCCATATTAATTATTATTAAGTTTTACCTTTTCTGCATTTTCCATTCTCTTCCGGGAACCTCAACCCGGAAGGATTCAAGATTACCCTGATCCTGAAGTGTTGCATATACTGTCTGACCATCCTTCCCTCCAAATGCAACATTTGTAGGCCTTTTACCGGTCAGCTGTACTTCGCGCAACAATTTACCTTCAGGAGAAACAATGGCTACAACACCTTTTCCGAACCTTGCTATATACAGATTACCTTTAATATCGCACCTCATCCCATCCATACCGAAATCGGGAAATTCGGTCAACACTCTTTTATTGCTGACTTCACCCTCCGGCGAAAGGTCATAAGCCCAGACAGTCCGTCCGGCATTTACATAAAGTGTCTTTTCATCAGGACTCACCTCAATTCCGTTAGCGGTTCCAAGAGTGTCGAGAAGTGTCGTTTTACCATCAATATCAATTCGCCAGATACGGCCTTTGCGGGCTTTCCAGTCAGGGTCGCTGGCATACAGACGGTCCTTGCTGTCGATGGCAATATCATTAGGCTGGCTCATGAGTGGTTCATGCGCAAAAACAACAGTGGCGCCTGTTTCCATGTCAACCTTAAGAATATTATGCCTGGTATAGTCAGCTATCAGCATATTGCCTTTACTGTCAAAACGAATTCCATTTCCGATACTTCCCTCCGGTAATTCAATATACAAACTCACATTATTCTCAGGTGTGATCTTTCCTATTGTACCCTGACGGTTATAATTTACCGCATAAAGAGTGCCGAACCTGTCAACTGCCGGTCCTTCAACTCCAACAGTGAAACTATTGACAGGAGTAATTACCGCAGACTTAAAAAGCTCATCAGGGAGAGTATTTTGACCAGAAACAATAATATGAAATGAGGAGAAAAACAACGAAAAAGTAAGAATATGCAGATACCTCATTTTTGATTTAATTTAGTTTGGTTAAGCAGAACATATCAATTGATGATTGATATTCAAAAACCCTCGTAAACACCTTATTAAATAATCTTTTCAGGTTCAAACAAATATACTTAATTTCTTCCTTCTGTTCAAAAATTACAGTTTTTTAACACTTGGCACTATCATTTGATTTCCAAAATCACCGAACTGTTTTCTTCAGCAGAGATCAGCATTTTATTAAATTTTACCGATCCCACTCCATCTAATGCAAATTGAGAAAGTTCCAATCTCCCGTAAAGTATATTAAGAGTTGCTTTCCTTCCGTCAATACGGCAGGTTCCCCAGGCATATCCGTTACTCCAGAAATATGTTCCTGGTTTTGAAGCAAATGTCATAGATTTTTTAACTGCTGAAAAATGAAAGCCGGTCATGGCCAGAGGGGCAGACCAGCTGGCCATTGCACGTGCATAATGGTGTCCGCATTCTGCTTCATCGAATGGACTACGTTTTTGCCCATCATATCGGTCACGTATGTTGGCAATACAATTCAGCCCATCCTGAATCTGCCCTTCATACAGCATCCCTACCGCAGCAGTATACTCAAATCCGGTCATTACCTCAGTGAAATAGGGAAATGGATTTATTGGTCTCGTTCCCGGGTAAGAAGCCATTAGCAGAGCTGACTCATTGCCAAGCGCATAACTTCTGAAGCAGTTGAAATGATCAGAAAGATCGGGCTGGTAATTGTACTTCATGATACTCTTCAGCGTTTTCTCCACATTTTCTTTTTTGACAAGATATCCCAGACCACAGACATGTGCCATATACTGACCAACAAGCTGATCAACCAGACAGCCTTCACCAAGCTGGTAGTCGGGATTTCCATAATCGGTCGAACCCATTCCGACAAGCTGTTCTCCGGGAATATTCTCTTTTTTTGGCACCATTAACCTGTGCACGTAATACTCACCATTAAAGAGATTATCATCTGTCCATTTACTGCCATTCTGGAACAGTTTTCTGCATCTGAGGGCCATCTCTTTATCTTTCATATAAATTGCCATCTCCTCCATTGCCCGCAATGCTCCAAGATACCAGATAGTCATTTGGGGATTTGGGCCATAATATTCGACATCCATCGTATTATGCTGGACCCCTTCCATAACACCATCCTGATCGCCGTCCCAACCCCCCTTTATCCACGCATAGCTCAGGGCATTTTTTACTTTGGGATAAATCTCCTTTAGAAAATTGCCATCACCAGACAACTGCCATTCCCTGTATAGTTTTATGATGCAACCCATCTGGCCATCAGCTGCAACTTTGGAAAAACCCGATATTGTACTCAGAGGCAGTTTTACCCTGAAGCTCATAAGTCCCCTTTCTGTTGTTGCCTGTGAAAACTCAACCATTCTCATAGTCCTTGCCAGATCGCCGAAAAGGAAAGCTGTTGCTGTTTCATAGTTCCAGACATGCGTACATGATCCGAAACAGCAGCCGCTATTATCATTGCACCCTTCCCATGCATAAAGGTTACCGTCGGAAAGGCGAAAACAGGTCTGCGTTCTTAATGTGCTTGTATTGAACAGTGCGGCTTCCTTTACTTCAGACGGCAGATCGCTGTTGCAGAATGCACTTACGAACTCGATTGATTTGTTTTCGAGATAATTCAGGTCCGGCAATGTTTTTAAAGCCACATCCCAGGCATCGGCATATTTTGTAGAATAATAGTTAATCAGCGGTTCCGTCGACCAGGCCGTCCTGTTTGGGAAATACCAGGTAATAAGAAACCTGATAGTTGTGGATTCGCCGGGTGAAAGAATATTTCCGACGACAAGTGATGCCATGGGTTTAGATGAAACATCATCTTTTCTGTTGTCGAGCATTCCGTCAACAGAAAGATCGTCCCAGAAATCAAGTATTGAGGAGCCCCAGCGTTCAGGGATCCATTCTGTTCTGTGAGAAATTTTGCCTTCCGAAGTGCTTAACAAAGCCATATTTCCCCACTGATCAGCTTTTTTGTCAACACCTTCAGATATAAAGAAAACACCATTGACTGATCCATCACTCCGAAAAACGTTTTTATTTCCTGCAGCCTTCCCTTTGGTACCGTCTTCACCGATAAAGTTTTGCATAGTTCCGCAAATACTGAATGTCATTGCTTTGTCCGAATTGTTTGTTACCTCAAAATCAAGAATGGCAACAGGAATGCTGCTGTTATCAATATCACCGGGGATCATGGGATTAAATGCCTTTATCCTCACACTCACCGGAATTTGCGGAGTTTTCAGGTTCACCTGACCGAAAGGATAGGCTGCATCAAATGAGACTTCACTGAATCGGGGCAAACCATGGTTGGTAGCAATTGCTCCGGAGCTTCCCTCATACTCGTAAAAGGGAACCGGACCTTCAAGAAGACGCAGATCTTTCTTCCCCTCAATGTCTGTGTATAAAGTAAAGAATGCTGAGTTGTTCCTTCCTGAGCCGGGATTGTATCCTTTTGCCGGCGTATTCATTATTTCCCAGTCACGCAGATCTCCCCTTCCGCCGAGAGAAACCGTTCCTGTTCCGATACCTCCCAGTGGCAGGGCAATTTTATACGTATGCTCCTGATCATACTTTTTAAGAACGGGCCAATCAGCGGAATGTACAGTCTGAAAGCAACAAAGGACCAAAAGCAATGCTGGTAAGCAAAGTTGATTTTTCATGATAGTTTTGACCTTAAAACCAGTATTATTTGTCATAGTGCATGTTAATATATATCACTGTTTAAGTTGACATATATCATATATATGAATGACATATGTCAATCATCGATATGATTAATAAGAATGAAAATCCTGATATGTTTATTCGGCAGCAATATTTGATTTGATTGTCTGTTTTGCGATTTCAGCATATTTATTAGCTTCTTCAGTCAATCCCATTCTGGAAAGGTACCCGCTTAGCACACCGTAATCTTCACTGAAGAAAAACGGTTTCTGATCTATGAGCTGGTAGAAAAGCTTTTTGGCTTTTTCCTTGTCACCGTCTCTTAAAGCCATCTTGATATGAGCTAATTCAACATAGTCATACTCCATTGTGAATTTATCTTCCGGATCGCGGTTTATAAATTCAGGATAATTGCAAACCCTTTTAGCCGTTCTGGCCTTATCGAGAAGTACAGGGATTGAGGCATTACCTTTTTCATCTATATGAGTCAGGAAAAGATCGGTCAGATAGTTTAATCCTTTTGATGAATAAACGATCCATTTACTGTTAGGAGACCATGAGTGCCATGAATTCATGGCGGTGAAATTGCATTTCAGCTTACGGGCTTTACCTCCGCTGGCAGGAATAATATAAAGGCGGCTGTCAGCCATCAGGTTCATGAAATTGTCAGCCTGACAGTAAACCAGCCATTTCCCGTCAGGAGGAACTGCGGGGAAATAATTGCTTTTACCATTATTACTGGCGCCGGTTACAGGCAGTGCCGTTCCTCCGTTTCCGTCATTAAACGGTATAGTGCATAAATCGTATTTCAAGGTTCTTTTTCTTTCTGCAAACTCCTCCTGGATTTTGGTATCCTGCACAGCAATTTCAAAAGGATCATTGCCTCTTTGAAGGGCTTCGCCCCTTGAAAAAATGATTGACTTTCCATCAGGGGTCCAGAAAGCATTACTCTGAACATATTCCTCCAGATCGGCTCCGGGCAGTTCTTTTAAAACGTGGGTTTCCCTGTTATATACTGCAAGATGACCGTTTACCGGGAAAAAGAGCTGAGAGTAAGCAAAACTCTCCTGGGAGATCATGGGAGGATTGTATGAAAGAACG
>CAYPKL010000082.1:0-3316 GCA_964411285.1 uncultured Rikenellaceae bacterium | reverse complement strand
CGGGGTATGTGGTGTGAGGTACGGGGTATGCGGTGTGGGGTGGCACTCTTAGGCTCCCCTCCTGGGAGGGGCTGGGGGTGGGTTTAAGAAAGATAAAAGATAAAAGATAAAAGACAAAAGTAAAAAGATAAAAGACAGGATATATGCCATTTGACATTTACGATTTTACTTCATTGACACAATGGGTTGACACAAGCCTTCAAAATGCAATGTCGCCATTCTGGACAACAGTTACGGAAATGGTTATTGTCGGGGTTCTTTTCCTCCTTTTTTATGCAGTTATCGGACTCTTCCTGGTCTATGCCGAAAGAAAAGTATGCGCATTCATTCAGAACAGGCTTGGCCCAAACAGACTTGGTCCTTATGGGATCTTCCAGACAGTTGCCGACCTGATAAAGCTTCTCTTCAAAGAGTTGATACCAATAAAAAATGCCGACAGCTTTTTGTTTAACCTTGCGCCATACATTGTAATTATTGTGAATTTTATGGTTCTTGCTGCTATCCCTTTCAGCAAGGGACTGCATGCTATAGACTTTAATATTGGAGTGTTCTATGTAATTGCAGTTTCATCGATGAGTGTTATCGGAGTCCTTCTGGCCGGATGGTCGAGCAACAGCAAGTATTCGCTTTTGGGAGCAATGAGAAGCGGAGCGATGATTGTGAGCTACGAACTGTCGATCGGACTATCCCTTATAACTGTAGTTATCCTGGCAGGATCGATGCAACTGTCAGAAATAATTGATGCTCAACGAACAGGCTGGTTTATTTTCAAAGGACATATCCCGGCTTTGATTGCATTTGTAATTTACATTATTTCAGGTACGGCTGAGACTAACCGCGGTCCTTTCGATCTGGCTGAGGCTGAGTCTGAACTCACGGCCGGTTACCATACAGAATATTCGGGAATCAAATTTGCTTTCTTCTACCTTGCCGAATATATTAATATGTTCATTGTGGCATCAATTGCTGCCACAGTTTTTCTTGGAGGATGGATGCCGTTTCATATTGGTGCCTGGGACGGATTCAACAGGATAATGGATTTTATCCCGCCGTTTTTATGGTTCTTCGGAAAAACCTTCTTTATTATCTGGGTCATAATGTTGTTCAAATGGACATTCCCCCGATTGAGAATTGATCAGTTGCTTACCCTTGAATGGAAATACCTGCTCCCCGTAAATCTTGTTAATGTTTTGGTTATGGCATTTATAGTCCTCATGGGATGGCATTTTTAAAGACAAAAGACAAAAGACAAAAGACAAAAGACAAAAGACAAAAGTAAAAAGTTAAGATAATCCTATAAGATCCCCTCCTGGGAGGGGTTAGGGGTGGGTTTAGAAAGTTAAATGTATTAAATATAAATCTCTGAATGAGAAGTATTATAAATTATCTGAAGGACATATTTTTAGGGATCTGGTCGCTTCTGAAAGGTATGAAAGTCACAGCATCATACTTTTTCAAGCCAGGTGCTATTGTAACCCAGAAATATCCTGAAAACCGGAAGACTCTTGTGATGCTTGACCGGTCCAAAGGAGAGGTGGTAATGCCTCATAACGATAAAAATGAACATAAATGTACCGCCTGCGGGATCTGCCAGATAAACTGTCCAAACTCGACAATTGAAGTCATTTCTAAAACAATTGATACCGAGGACGGCAAAAAAAAGAAGATCCTTGATAAACACATCTACAGGCTGGGTCAGTGTACTTTCTGCGCATTGTGTGTAAAGACCTGTCCTTCAAATGCACTGGACTTTTCCGGAAAATTTGAACATGCTGTCTTTAACAAGGATCTTCTGATAAAAGTACTAAATAGACCTGGTTCACAATTAATGAAAGGAGTTGAGTGATGACCTCGAATCAAATAATGTTTCTCTTGTTTTCTTTCATAATTATAGTTTGCTCCATTCTGACTGTTACAAGCCGGAGGATCTTAAGAGCAGCAGCTTATTTGCTTTTCGTTCTTATTTCGACTGCCGGACTCTATTTCATGCTGAATTACCAGTTTCTTGCTGCTGTACAGCTTACTCTCTATGCCGGCGGTATTGTAGTGCTGATAATTTTTTCCATTCTCCTTACCAGTCATATAAATCAGAAATTTGAACGTGTGGAATGGAAGAAAGTTTTGTTTTCCGCGCTTGCATCTCTCGCAGGTGCTCTTGTTACAATAATTACAATTCTTGATTTTAAGTTCTCAGCTACCACTGAAGCTGCCAGGGAGGTTGATATGCACCTTGTAGGCAATTCTCTCTTATCTGTAGGCAAAGATGGCTATGTCCTGCCATTTGAGGTTATTTCCATTTTGCTTCTGGCAGCGATGGTCGCAGCAATTGTAATTGCGAAGAAAGCAGGTCCTGAAAATCCTGAGCCACAAACAACTAAACAAAAATAAAATGAATACCGGAATACCACTGATCTATTTTCTCATCCTTGCCGCGATAATGTTTTTTATCGGTGTTTATGGCTTTCTTACCCGAAGAAACCTTATTACAATTCTTATGTCACTCGAATTGATTCTTAATTCAGTCAATATAAATTTTGTGGCTTTTAACAGGTACCTCTTTCCCCATAAACTTGAAGGATTCTTTTTCACCCTTTTTATAATTGCCGTGGCTGCTTCTGAGGCTGCAGTAGCCATTGCCATTATCATCAATATCTACAGGAGGTTTACAACAATCAATGTTGAAGATGTTAATACGATGAAATACTGATATATATAATTCAACTCAGACACTCTTTATGGTCAACTTTACTTATACGGTCTCGATACTTATCATTCCTTTCCTTATGTTTATTCTGCTCGGTCTGGCGGGCCATAGACTTAAACCAAAACTCTCAGGATTGCTTGGAACTTTCGGGCTGGCTGTTATTGCAGCACTATCTTATTTAACTGCTTATCTCTATTTCTTTCAGAGTGAAAGGATCGACGGCACCTTTCAGAAAATCACGGCTTATAACACAAACTGGCTGCAATTAACAGATAAATTGCATATTGACATGGGTGTTCTCATTGATCCCATATCAGTAATGATGCTTATTGTTATAACCACTGTATCCCTTATGGTTCATATTTACAGTCTTGGCTACATGAAGGGGGAGAAAGGCTTTGAACGGTACTATGCTTTTCTTTCTCTCTTTACATTTTCAATGCTCGGGCTTGTTCTTGCAACAAACATTTTCGAGATGTATATCTTCTGGGAACTTGTTGGTATTTCATCTTATCTCCTGATCGGATTCTATTATCAGAAACCTTCTGCAGTCAGAGCTTCAAAGAAGGCATTTATAGTAACCAGGTTTGCCGACATGGGGTTCCTGATAGG
>CAYPKL010000081.1:0-7330 GCA_964411285.1 uncultured Rikenellaceae bacterium | reverse complement strand
ATCGATCCGCAGGAGACTTTTGGATATCAGATTCTGGAACCCCTGATACAACTCCGCAAGGATAGCGTCAGAATGACAGGAAGAGCACTGGGTCTGCCTGAAGAACTTTTTAACCGGATCCCGTTCCCCGGTCCGGCCCTTGCCGCAAGAATAATAGGAGAGGTGACTGAAGAGAGACTTGAAATGGTGAGGAAAGCAACTGCTATAGTTGAAAGGATACTCGCCGGCAGAGATGCTTTCCAGTATATGGCAATTTTGCATGAAGACCGTGTTACCGGTATGCGTGACGGAAAACGCGATTTCGGTCGCCAGATAGAAGTACGTTGCTGGGATAGTGTCGATGCCAGAACTGCAACACCTTCAAATCTGCCTTTTGATGTTCTGGAAAAACTTGCCTCCTCAATTCTTGCAGAAGTACCGGGTGTAGTATCTGTTACATATAATATTGCTTCAAAACCTCCTTCGACTATTGAAGCAGTTTAAATTTGTCATACAGGTGCTATATCATGCAAGTCTTCACCTTATATTTTAATGATCTGAAGGACTTCTGACAGGTGTAAATAAATGATCTGATCATGGAAAGGAGAGATTTTATAAAGAAGACAACTTTTGCAGGCGCCTGTATGATCGGAACTCCATCAATATTTGAGAACGTGATCATACTTCCGGATGAAACATGGTTCAGCCGGCCGATGCGCTGGGCTCAGCTGACCCTTGTGGAAAATGATCCGGGCAGCTTTGATCCTGATTTATGGTTAAATTACTTTAAGCGTGTCCATGCCGACGGAACTACATTAAGCGCAGGGGGCATTGTTGCCTATTATCCGACTGATGTGCCGTTTCATCACCGGAGCATTTGGCTTGGTGACATGGATCCCTTCGGATACCTTGTTAAGGGATGCCGCGACATGAAAATGTCAGTTATTGCACGCAGTGATCCGCACGCGGCCTGGCAAAATGTACATGATGCCCATCCTGACTGGATCGCAGTTACAGAAAATGGCGAAAAACGTCGCCACTGGGCAAATCCTGAAATGTGGGTCACATGTGCCCTGGGTCCGTACAATTTCGAATTTATGACACAGGTTCACAGGGAGATAATGGAGAGGTATCAGCCTGACGGTATTTTCTCAAACCGCTGGGCTGGCCACGGAATATGCTATTGCGAACATTGCAAAAGGAATTTCAGGGAAAATGCAGGTATTGATCTCCCCGGGAATAACAATCGTTTTGATCCTGTTTATCAGAAATATATTGAATGGAGCACAGGAAGATTAAAAGAGCTTTGGCTCTTATGGGATGATGTAATTCGTAAGCAGAGACCTGTTTCGAGGTTCATCCCTAACGGCTTTCCCGACAAGGTTATAACGGGACAGCTTTCGGATATCGTATTCACTGACCATCAGGCAAGGAGCGGCTATACAATGCCATGGTCGAACGGCAGGGTAGCTAAAGAGCTGCGTGCATCAATAGGGATGAAACCGCTGGGAGGAATATTCAGCGTAGGATTAGAAGAGCAGTACCGGTGGAAAGACTCTGTACAGACCGATGCTGAGATAAGGATCTGGGTAGCTGAAGGTGTTGCTAACGGGATGCGCCCCTGGTTTACAAAGTTCTCAGGAGTTATATATGATAATAGATGGCTCGATACGGTTGCTGATATTTACCAGGTTCTTTACCGAAATGAAAAATACCTGAGGAACATTGCTCCGGTTACCCGCGTTGGGATGATTTTCTCCGAGCAAAACAGGAACTATGGTGCAGAGCAGTGGCAACAAGGGAGCGGTGATCATTCCTCCGGTATGTACCACGCTCTTTTAGAAGCCAGGATTCCATTTGAAATGGTTAATGACAGGCTTCTGAGCCAGGAGTACCTTAAGCCTTTCAGGTTGCTTATCCTGCCGGATATAGCTCAGCTTTCGGATGATCAATGTGGCCATCTCAAAAAGTTTGTCGAAAACGGAGGCAGCCTTGTTGCAACATTTGAAACATCACTTTATGACAATGAAGGTAACAGAAGACCTGATTTCGGACTTTCTGATCTCTTCGGAGCTTCATTTGATAACGCGGTAGAAGGTCCGATGCAAAACAGCTACCTGCGTCTTAAGAGCGATCCGGGAACCAGCCGGTTTCACCCGGTACTTTCAGGGCTGGAAAATGCTTACAGGATAATCAACACAATATATCAGGTGAAGGTGAAACCTACTGAAAATTTGCCTTCTCCACTGACACTTATACCATCATATCCGGATCTTCCAATGGAGCATGTATATCCACGAATTCCTGAAACAGATATTCGCGGGATATACCTTAATGATACCGGTAAAGGGAGGGTGGCCTATTTTCCCGGGGACATCGACAGGTCATTCTGGCAGACAATGTGCGCTGACCATGGCAGGTTGATCGGTAACACGATAAGATGGGCTCTAAATGAGGAACCTGCAGCCGTGGTAAAAGGTCCGGGTGTTCTTGATGTAACAGTCTGGCGTCAGAAGAATTCAATGACAGTCCACCTGGTGAACCTGACCAATCCAATGATGATGAAAGGACCTTTTCGTGAACTGTTGCCTGTTTCAGCAGAGGTATCAGTGAAAGTGCCTGATAATCTGAAAGTGTCAGCTGTTCATCTGCTTGTAAGCGAACAAAAAGCCCCGGCAGGGGTCAAAGATGGCAATGTAAACATTTCTATTCCTCAGATCTTCGACCATGAAATCGTTGGAATCGATCTTGAATAATACATACCTGAAAACCAATAAGTATTACCTCATTTATTTAATACGGGAAGCATTATATTGGTGGGATGCTTTTTATCATGATAAACATGAACGGATGCTTTCTGAAAATCACTTTCTTTTGCCTCATAGATATTTACAAATTTTTGCGGGTTCCTGTCCACTAAAGGGAACCAGCTGCTTTGAATCTGTATCATTATGCGATGACCTTTCTTAAATGTGTGCGCAACATCACCGGCATCGAATTTAACCCGTTCAACTTTGCCCGGAACAAATGGTTCGGGATTTTCGTAACTCTTCCTGTACCGTCCCCTGAAAACCTCCCCATGCACCAGCATTTCGTAGCCTCCCATCGGATAACTTATTTTAGATTCTTTATCTGTATAAATATCAACTTTGTTATTTGACAGATCCTCCGGGAAAACATCGATAAGCTTAACTACAAAATCGGCATCTGTTGATGATATTGATACCATCAGATCGGCTGTAACAACTCCTGTCACTGTAATATCTTCATTTAATATTTCTGTCTTAAATGAAAGTACATCAGTCCGGCGTTCCGCAAAGCGTTGATCGTCTGTCATATAATTTCTTGTTCTTGTAAAATGGACATCCTCGGTATACGGAACAGGCTTCTCCGGATCGCTTATGTATTCGCTGAAACCCATTGCGGATTCAGGCAGATTCCAATCAAGTTTTCCACCAGATTGCAGGTAGAGAGCCCTAACTTCTTTTTCAGCCGGAGGCCATTTATCAAATTTTCTCCAGACATTTGCCCCCGTAAGAAAAATATTGGCTTCCGCAATTTCTGACAAATCACCCTTCCCTTTAAGAAAATAGTTGAAAAAAGGGATCTCTATCATTTGCTGATACCAGATGGAAGTATTGCTTCCAAAATTGATATTGCCAAGATGAGTCCCGTCATTTTTGGACCATTGAACATGATACCATGGACCCATAACCAGCCTGTTGAATTCTTTAACCGGATTATTTGCCTCTGCCGCCTTATATGCATTCCAGGCGCCCCAGTTATCTTCAGCATCAAACAGACCGCCAACCCAGAGCATTGCCGGTTTCAGGTTTTTGGTTGCATTGCGTGCATCGCGGGCTTTCCAGAAGGAATCATAGTTGGGATGTGAGTAAAGATCTTTCCAGAAGCGTACACTGTCGCCTGCTAATTTTGCAAAGGAAGAGAGAGTACCGGTTTCGAGATAAAATTTATAGTTGTCGTGGGCCGTCACATCAATAGTTTTCGGAGCTAATGAAGTGGGATGGGGATGGGGAAGGCCAAAACCTGCTCCCATTGCAGGATAAAAACTGAAAGCATCAAGAATGAATAATGCTCCGTTATGATGGAAGTCATCACCAATGAACCAGTTTGTGACAGGTGCCTGCGGACTGACTGCAACGAGGGCAGGGTGATTGCTTGCTGCAGCCATGGTGGAAAAGAAGCCTGGATAGGAAATTCCGAATACCCCGACTTTGCCGTTATTATGCGGAATATTATTTACAAGCCAGTCGATGGCATCATATGTATCGCTGGCTTCATCGATGTCCTTGTCAGTTTTTTTATCGGGAATAAATGGCCGTACATCAACGAAGTCTCCCTCGCTCATCCACCTGCCACGTACATCCTGGATTACCATAACATATCCTTCCCTCAGGTATGTTTTCATATAGGAATCCCAGAAATTCCTGAAGTTATTTTCCCCATAAGGTCTGCAGGAGTAGGGTGTGCGTTCCATTAATACAGGATGATCCTCCGAATTGTCTTTAGGAAGATAAATTGATGTAAACAGCTTTACACCATCCCTCATTGATATCATCCGTTCTATTTTGGTGTAATTGTTTACTATCCAGATACTGTCAGAGTTCTGGGCAGCCAGATAAATACAACAAGCGCTAAAGACAAATAAAAGGAGAAGTTTTCTCATGCTAATATTTAGTTTAGGTTTTATATAATTCGACCGGAATAAACGTACATGTTTATATTTTAATCTGCTTTATATATTATGGTTTTTTTTACTAAGTAAAGGAACTAAATTTCCTCATATCTGGTAAATTAAACAAATTTATTTCCTGGTCACTATTAAAGGAATTGACTATATTAGCATAACAAAGCACTTTTAAGATAAAATCAAATGTAAGGTTTAGTTACACTTTAAAACCGGAGGTTGTTATGCAAAGAGAAACGGAACTAAATAGTACAGTTTTGAGTATAGCGGCAGTCCTGTTATTACTACTCTGTACGCAATGCAAAGATAGTCAGAAGCCTGAAAGTAAGGAAAGCTCCAGCCTGACATGGCTCTTCCAGAATCCGGACCTTCAGCTCCTGGGCGAAAAGCTCTTTTTCGATGAGAGGTTATCAGACCCTGAAGGACAATCATGCGCAACCTGTCATGGCCCGGAAGTAGGATGGACTGGCCCCGATGAGGAAGTAAATAAAACCGGAGGAGTTTACCCCGGAGCTTTGCATCAGAGATATGGCAACAGGAAACCAAACAGTTCAGCTTATGCCACACTGAGTCCTGTGTTTCACACTTTCTATGAAAATGATAAAATTCAGTTTGAAGGCGGCAACTTCTGGGACGGACGGGCCACAGGCTCCGGTCTTGGAAATCCTGCGGCTGACCAGGCACAGGGTCCCTTCCTTAATCCTGTTGAACAAAACATATCGGATGTTAAGATTATAATAGAGAAGGTCTGCATGTCAGAATATGCCTCACTGTTGAACCAAATAGGTAAGGATATATGGGGGATCAGTGATATTTGTAAAATAAGCGACATTAAATTTCTTTACGGTGTTATTGGCATCGCCATTGCAGCCTATGAAAACTCTGAAAAGGTGAACCAGTTCTCATCGAAATATGATTATTTTCTGAAGGGTAGGGTTAAGCTTAATGATGAAGAAATGAAAGGACTTGAACTATTCAATGGCAAAGCTAAATGTGCCCTGTGTCATTTTAATAACTATGAACCCGGAGGATCACTCCCGCTTTTCACCGATTTCAGGTTCGAGAATCTGGGGATGCCTAAAAATCCGCAAAATCCATGGTATACAATGGATTCAACTTTCAATCAGGATGGATCAGGGTGGATCGATCCTGGGTTAGCAGACTTTTTAAAAGGCATAACGCAATATGCAATGTTTACTGCTCAGAACTATGGCAAACATCAGGTGCCAACACTCCGGAACGTTGATAAACGTCCATCTAAAGAATTCGTTAAAGCCTATGGTCATAATGGATTTTTCAAAAGTCTTGGAGAGCTAGTCCATTTTTATAATACACGTGATGCATTACCTTCAGCCGTGACATTATCTGATCCCAAAATAGGAGTTAACTGTTGGCCTGAACCTGAAGTCTTTGAAAATGTAAATAAGACTGAAACCGGTAACCTTGGACTCACTCCTGAAGAAGAATCTGCTATTGTGGAATTCCTGAAGACTCTTTCAGACGGGTATGAATTGAAAGATGAATAATTAAACCAGGCATAAATAATTAATCACAAATAATATTCTTTTTCCAAGTCAGCCAATAATAGTTTGTCAATGCCTCATCTGGGTAAGATTCTTATTGTAACAGGTATTATCCTTGTCATTGCAGGGCTTATAGTTTATTTTGCCGGCGACAAGCTGAGCTGGATAGGTCATTTACCTGGCGATATACGGGTTGAGAAAGAGAACATGAAATTTTATTTCCCGATCACAACAATGATCCTGATCAGCTTAGTTCTTTCGCTGATCCTCTGGATTATCAGGAAGATATTCTAGACTAGTAATAAAACCAGCATTTTACTCAATTTGTTTTCGGACTAAAATGTCAACCTGTCTTGGAAACAGGGTAATGGGAAACAATTGTTATTGATTTAGAAAGTAAAGATGCCAGGTATAATTTAAAATTTGTTTTGAATCATTTCCGGGTGTAAATTTGATATCAGAAACACCTAATTATGAAAAGATTTCAGGCCCTTGGCGTTCTGTTTATTTCTCTTATTTCTGCACCGGATGATACTTTCAGTCAGGACATATTATATAAAAAAGACACTACTGTCCTGAAAGTAAATATTAAAGACTTTGATGGACAGACTATCATTTATCAGCTTCCGGGAGATTCACTGGGAATAACTTATCATTTAAGCAAATCTGTTCTTGACAGTCTCAGGTATAATGGCGGGAAGTCGCTTGATCTTACATATTCCTCAAATCTTAAGGAATCACCACTAAAAATGCTGGACCGGAATTATCTTAGTACCGAAATTATCAATTTAGCTTTAGGTAAAGCGAGCCTGGATTATGAAAGATTATCTGAAACAGGTAAAACCGGTTTTGTCATAGGATTACTAATTAATTTTAAAAGTCAGGATTGGAATAATGGATATGAGCGCGGTCGCTTGTACTATTGTTTTAATCCGCATTACTTTTTTATCAGGGCTGGCGTCAACTTTTATCCCTTTAACCATTCACTTGTCAGTACAGGCATCACCAGATTATCGACCGGTTTTTCAGGGCTGATTGGCTCCTACAGGAAAATTAACTATAATGACTATTTCTATGACGGGACCAATTACACTTATAATTATGATCCTAGTCCTGTTCT
>CAYPKL010000080.1:0-4532 GCA_964411285.1 uncultured Rikenellaceae bacterium | reverse complement strand
TCCCGGTCAGCATAAATGCTTTCATTGTTTACCTGTTTTATAATTGCAGGACAAATATAAACTATTTCGGATTGCGGATTGCGGAATGCGGAATGCGGAATTTTTTCTGCTAATTGGATTCACCCCCATCCCGGCCTTCCCCCAGGGTGGGGGAAGGAGCAAAATCCAGTACTTGTATGAAAATGTCGTACAAATTCTTAAAGGTTAACTTATTCTGTACATGATAAAAATTTGTAAATTCACAGCATACGATTGATGATCCAAATGAGAATATTAAAGGAAGATGCTGTAGTATTAATAATTGACATCCAGGAAAGGTTGTTCCCGGTTATTTCTGAAGGGAGAAGATTTCTTCAGAATAGTTTAAAGATGATTGACGGATTGCAGGCTCTGTCAGTGCCATTCATTATTACACAGCAATATACCAAAGGCCTGGGTCCGACAATTGCTTCTGTTGTACAAAAGTTTTCTGATTTCAGTTACATTGAAAAGATTTCTTTCAGCTGCTTTGATGAACCGTTGGTCAAAGAAAAACTACAGGCGTTTAACAGGCATAAAATTATTATCTGCGGGATTGAAGCGCATGTATGCGTTCTGCAGACATGCCTCGACCTTCTGGACAATGGTTTTCTGCCGGTGGTTGTTGAGGATTGCGTTTCATCGAGGAATTTAAATGACAAAAAGATCGCTGTTGAACGAATGAGGCAGGAGGGAGCCCGTATAACGACTTTTGAAAGCCTGCTTTTTGAGCTGACGAGGAGAGCAGGCAGTGAGGTGTTTAAAAGAATTTCAGGAATTGTAAAGTAATAATGATCATGAGAAAGATTTATGGAATAGGGGAGACCGTATTAGACATTATTTTCAAGAATGGCCAGCCTCAGGCTGCAAAGCCGGGTGGAGCGATGCTAAACAGTGCAGTGTCGCTCGGAAGGATAGGATTACCGGTTTATTTCATTAGCGAATATGCTGATGATGATGTTGGTGGTCTTATTGACAGTTTCCTTGACAGGAACGGGGTTGACACCTCTTTTGTATATCATTATAAGGATGGAAAGACAAAGCTGGCTTTAGCTTTTCTGAATGAAAAGAATGATGCGGCATATACTTTTTATGAAAAATATTCAGAAAACCGGCTTGCGGTATTACTCCCTTCTATCAGTAAAAATGATATAATCCTCTGCGGGTCAATCTATTCTATTACTGCTGAGATAAGGGAAAAGTTCAGGGGCTTTATCGGCATGGCATCCAATAACGGGGCTACAGTGATCTATGATCCTAATTTCAGAAGTTCGCACAGGCATGAACTCGACAGACTTAATCCGCTGATCATTGAGAATATGCAAATGGCCACTCTGGTAAGAGGATCGGATGAAGATTTCAGGAACATTTTCGGTGCCGGTACACCTGATGAAGCCTGGAAGGTTGTCAGCCGGTACTGCAAATGTCTTGTTTATACGGCGAATGCTGAAGGGGTGTTTGTTAGGACGACCGGATTCAGCGGATCATTTTCTGTTAGGAGGATAACACCTGTCAGCACGATTGGTGCGGGGGATAATTTCAATGCAGGAATGATGGCTGCGATATATCAGAATGGTATAACAAGGGATCAGCTTGAAATTATGGGAGAGGAGATGTGGGGGAAGGTTATTTCAACGGGAGTTGATTTTGCAAGTGAGGTCTGCATGAGTTATGATAATTATATTTCGGAAGAGTTTGCGGCAGGTATTCGGTAGTGACGCAATATTTATGTAGCGACGCAATACACATGTAGCGACGCAATGCATTGCGTCGCTACATGTGTATTGTTATTTGCATTTCCGGCCGCATTGCGTCATTTCTGAAGATCAGATTGGTTTTGCGTTTTCCAACAGATACCTCTCAGCCTCCAGGTTCCAAATAAAATCATTTGAGGATACTATCTCATGCAGGTCTGCATAGAAAGGATCATTCTTGCCTTTTTCACGTAAACCGTAAAGAGATACCAACGGCATTGAAATATTCGTATAGATCAGTTTCTTTCCTCCCGGAATCTGAGGCAGATTCAATGTTGTCTCTACAACAGCATCCAATCCTCCGACGTGGGTTATCATTACTGCGGGATTGATCTTACCCTACTCCATCAGTTTTAATGATTCTCGCATGTCATCGGTATTACCACCTGATGTACCAACTATGTGAGTAAACGCGTAATGAACATTGTAAAAATTGAATTCGGCCTTAAACTGAGGATTTGTGGGCCCGGCAAAGAAATTCATGCACCCTGCAAAACCCAGGATGGCATCGCCCTGTTCGACAACCTGTTTTACCGGTGCGAAAACGAAAACATCATCAAATCCTTTGCCTCCGGTAAGCTCCCTGAGATATTTTACGGGATCATCTGTTTTGCCGGTGTTAGCGTAAATAAGATTTATTCCTTCTTTTAATGCATGCTCAGGCGGAAAAAGAGAGGCCGCTCTTGAAAGCCTGTTATCGTCAATATCGGTGACAACGATCATCGAAGGTTTTCTTTCCTGATGAAGTGCATAATCTATTGCACCAAGTCCCATAGGTCCGACTCCGGCAAGGATGGCCAGATTGCCTCCCTTTCTTATTCCCATCTCATGATTGTAAGTACCCGGGGGAACATGATAGCATGCATGAAAAGCACCAATGATACAGGACATAGGTTCTGAAAGTGAAGCAGGATAAAAGGCTTCCCCCTCATACTGAAGAAGGCAATCGGCTTCCATTACTATGGCAGGGATTATAATATATGTTGCATCTCCGCCGATAAACCTGTATGAATAACCCGGTGCATTAAGCGTCCCCATATGGTTCATTGCCGGCTGAATAGAGAATTTTTGTCCGGGTTTGAACTTATGGCCCCATTTCTTTCCCACTTCAAGGATAATTCCTGCAAATTCATGCCCGATCATTGTCGGATTGATATGGATGTCAACCGGAACACGCTTATGATCAGCACCCTGCAATGCCGCTTTATGCGACGACATGCAGATGGAGTCGGAGATAACCTGTGCAAGAATCTCATCATCATTTATTTCAGGTAGTTCAAATTCCTCCAGCCGAAGGTCCTTCTTGCCGTAAATTCTGACTGCTTTGGTTTTCATGTAAATGAATATTTTTTTCTTAACCACCGATTTTTTACCCCACTGGCCCCCCTAAAGGTGGGTCTAAACCCAGGTCCCGTCATAACCCCCTTTAGGGGGAATGGGGGTGGATCTTACCCCAGCATCACCTGCCCGCCGGTTACAGGTACCGCCTGACCCGTTTCATATTCCTGGTCAATTATATACAATAATGCCTTCATCACATCTTCAAGTCGGCAGCCTCGTTTCATAGGAACCTGATCCTCATAGAATTTCCTGACATCTTCAATAGTTCTGGCGCCCGGGACCTTGCCTGTTTTAAGGTACTGCACAAATAGTCCGTTATGGGGATCTGACCACAGTGGTCCTTCGTAAAAATTCCCGGGGCAGATTGAATTAACCTTAATCCTGAAGGGTGCAAGTTCGAGCGCGAAAGACTGGGTGAGTCCTATCCCACCGAATTTTCCTCCGGCGTAGGCAAAGTTCTTTTTGCTGCCCCTCAGCCCCGATTTTGAGTTGATCTGAATAATATCGGAGAAATAATCAGGTTTTTCCCGGTTCTGAAGCTTCATTACTTCGGATGCATATTTTGCACAGTGAAAATAGCCGTTGTAGTTAATGCCGGTAGTTCTTGCAAAAACCTCCGGATCCATTTCATCAAGTCCGCCGGCTCTGAGTACACCGGCATTACTTATCATTATATCAAGTCCGCCAAATTCATTTACGGTAGTTTCTATAAGCTCTTTAACCGATAAGTGGTCAGCAACATCAGTTTTGACAAATATTGCCCTATTTGAAGCAGGCTTTTCGTTCAGAGAAGATACGAATTTAAGTCCGGTCTCTTCGTTGAGATCGGCAATTACAACATTCAGCGACAACCGGAAAAGAGCTTCTGCAATACCTGCTCCAAATCCCTGAGCTCCACCCGTAATTACAGCAACTTTATTGTATAACCTGTTTTCAGTCTTTGAACTTTGAACGATTTTCCTCCGGTAATTTTCAACCTCCCACTGATCTATAAATGTTATTTCATCAGGTGTCATGGCCTTTGTGCCGCCTGCTCCGGACGAAATACTGACTATTTTGATAAGGTCCTCATAAACATCAAGGACTGCTTCAGCATTGGAAACTGAATCATCGATTGCCAGAATACCTGCGTTCTTAACGACAATTACTTTTGGCATAAAGCCGTATTCATCCCTGAAACGAGGAAGTTGCTGTTTCAATGATTCCAAAATCTTTTCGGCTGTCGATGAGTGTTCAATATAAAGATATCGTGTTTTACAGTATACTATTATATCGGGCGTAAGAGGAAGTGAAATTTTATTGTACTCCTGCTGGTTTTGATAGTAATTGGCAATCAGTGTGTTATGTCGGCAGCGAACTGCTTTGATCTTTTCATCCGAGAATAGCATCCGGATTGCCGGCAGCACTTTGTTCAATACG
>CAYPKL010000079.1:0-7077 GCA_964411285.1 uncultured Rikenellaceae bacterium | reverse complement strand
AGAATGAAAATCATGTCCTGGTTTACAATGTCAATTATCTTTTTTTCAAGCGCTGACTGAAACAGGGCTCTGGAGTACCTTACAGATATTTTGCTTTGATTCATTAATGAATAGGCTGATTAGTTCTTGTTTAAATTAATCTCATTAAGATAATTATCAATAAGCTTTTGTTGTTCGCCTGTTTGCTTCAGCTTTTCTCCCAGAAGCTTTGATGCAATTTCAACGGACAGGTTTGCTACTTGTTCCCGGATGTCCGCCAGGGCAACAGCTTTTTCCCTTTCGATGCCTGCCCTTGCTTTCTCAACCAGCTTTTCAGCTTCTTCGGAGGCTCTGCCTTTTGCTTCCGAGATAAGCTTATCACGGACGTCGCGGGCTTCCTTAAGGATACCTTCCCGTTCTTCCCTGGCTTTTTTGAGTATTGCTTCATTATCGCTCTGCAGTTTAGCCATTTCTTTCCTTGCTTTTTCTGCTGAAGCCAGTGATCCTTTAATCATCTCATCGCGAGCTTTAACTGCACTTAGGATGGGTTTCCAGGCAAATTTCTTCAGGATAAGAAAAAAGAGAAGGAAAATTACTGTAGTCCAGAAAACAAGGCCTATTGCAGGCGATACCAGACTGTTCATTAATAAGACCATATCTTTAAATTTAAATTTCTGTTAAAAGAGGCGGCTGCAACCAACCGTTGCAGCGCCTCAGATCCTTTTTACTGAGCAATAAGAGCAACCACGATTGCAAACAATGCAGCTCCTTCAATAAGTGCTGCTGCCACAATCATGTTTGTCTGTATCTTCGAACTAGCTTCAGGCTGACGTGCTATTGCGTCCATTGCCGATCCGCCTATTCTTCCAATACCAAGCCCTGCGCCTATAACTGCAAGACCTGCTCCAACTGCTGCCATTGTACCTGTCATAACAAATGGGTTTAATTAAATAATAAAAATTAATGATGCTCCTCCTGAACTGCCAGACTAATGAAGAGTGCCGACAATAAAGTAAAAACATATGCCTGAAGGAAAGCCACAAGAAGTTCGAGGCAATCCATGAAAATCACAAATGCAATTGAGACCGGAGCCACTGCCAGCGATTTAAAGATAAAGATCAGGCAGACAAGGCTCAGAACAATAATATGACCTGCCGTAATATTGGCAAAGAGTCGGATCATCAGTGCAAAGGGTTTTGAAAAAATGCCAATGATCTCAACCGGTATCATCACTGGTAACAGCCACACAGGTACCCCCGGAGTTGCAAAAGTATGCTTCCAGTAGTTTTTATTCCCGCTGAACTGGGTGATAAAAAATGTACATAGCGCCAGAACCAGTGTAACGGCGATATTCCCTGTAACATTAGCCCCAAAAGGAGGGGGAAAGGGAATGAGACCCATAATGTTGTTAATAAGTATGAAGAAAAATACCGTAAGCAGATATGGCATGTATTTTTCATATTTATGCTCACCTATATTTGTAATCGCAATATCATCCCTTACAAATAAAATTATCGGCTCCAGGAAACTCTGTATTCCCTTTGGATGACTTATTCCGGTCTTTTTATATGAACGGGATAATGATAAAAAGAGCCACAGACCTATCAGCGCCGAACAAAACAAGCCTAAAACAGCTTTTGTTATAGAAAAATCGAGAGGAAGCTTTTCTTCATTAATGGTACCATCTGCCCTGACCATAACAATTCTCCCTTTAAGATTGCCTTCCTCCTCGAGTTTGTATCCTTTATATTCATGACCATGTGAAAGCTTTCGGGAAGAAAAAATATCCAGTCCGTTTTCTTTTGAATATAAAATAACAGGAAGGTAAAGAGCCACGCTTTCTCCATTTTTTCTGGTCAGGATATGCCATTCATGCGAATCGGCAATATGATCCATTATAAATGAGCTTGCATCAAATTTTTCCCCGGCTTCTGCTGTTCCATGTTCTTCCTGAGCCGGTACCGGAATGGAGAACATTAAAAAAAGCAGAACTAACAAAAATCCTTTTACAACTCGCATTTTAAGATCAGCATTGTTTTATAATGATTTGTTTTTCAGTGTGTTCAACATTAGGCTTATTGAAAACAGAGAGAACGCTAAATATAGTACAAAAAATAATATAAGAGAGTCGCCGGAAGTTTTTTTAGCAACAAAAAACCACAACAGGGCCAGAACCATCTCAAGAAGCATTTTGATGCTTATCGCTGCAAGAAGATGCATTGTCAGGCTGGAGGGTTCTTTTTTAATTCCCCTCCGGAAAATCCAGAGTATAAGCAGTACTATCGCGGAAAAAGAAAATGTCAGGATTGCTAATTCGCTGAAAGTAATATTAATACTGATAAAAGCCAGCAGAAGGTAACCGGCAATTAAAAAGAAAGAGATCAGGATCAGCAAACCAAAAAGATATCTTTTAAAAGTCACAATTAGAAAAGGAATTGTTAACCGTGGACTGAATTATTTAATTCTAAAAACTGATTTAAGAACAAGGATTGATGATTTTTGATTTAAGAAGATAAAGGCAGGCTTTATTTATGTATAAAATCCTTTAGGGAAATATAAATTCCTCCAAAAACACCAACCAGCGAAAAAATTACTGTAAATACCGGTTTCAGGTCAAACAGCTTATCGAGCTTTATTCCACACCAGGTCATGATCAGGATTATGGCTATCATCTGGAACGCCATTCCTGAATACCTGCCGAAATCCTGTAATCCTTTATTTGCCTGATTTGTCGGCGGCTCTTTCTGCTTCTTTGTTTTTTGTGAAAGACGAAGGCTCATTTTCTTCAGTTTCACTCATTTTGCAATTTCCGGTGAATTTTGCTCCAGGTTCAATAGAAAGTTTAAAGGTAATAATATCACCAACAATCTTTGATGAAGTCTTAAGAGTAAGAAGCTGTCCCACACTGATCTTGCCCTCAACAGTTCCGGAAACCTCGGAATTCCTGCAGAAGACTTCTCCTTTTACCTTTCCGGTGGGTCCTATGACCACTTTCCCTTTTGTAGTAAGATTCCCGGTAAGCAGGCCGTCAATCCGGATATCTCCATTTGACTTCACATCTCCCGTAATTTCGGTACCCGGGCTGATAAGGTTAATTGTGGTGTTGTCAGTTTCATTGAATTTTCCCATTTTTCCCAGAATTTTATACAAACATAATAACTCTCAAATATAAAAACTATTGCAGATAAAAATAAAATGTTGAGATGCTTATTCCGGATCGTACGCCCATTTGAGGTATATTGAGCCCCAGGTAAAGCCGCCTCCAAACGCAGCAAGAATAAGCTTATCCCCTTTTTTAAGCTTGTTTTCGTACTCCCATAAACATAATGGGATTGTGGCAGTAGTTGTATTTCCGAAGTGTTCGATATTAATCATTACCTTTTCCGGAGGCAGGCCCATTCTTCTTCCGGTAGCATCGATAATCCTGAGATTTGCCTGATGCGGGACCAGCCAGGCTATATCCTCTGCTTTAAGATTATTCTTTTCCATTATTTCTGCCGCAACATCGGCCATATTTACAACGGCAAACTTAAATACACTCTGTCCTTCCTGGTAGACGAAATGCTCGCGTGCATCAACAGTATCGTGGGATGCCGGCCTGACCGAACCACCTGCCTTCATATGCAGGAACTTACGTCCGGATCCGTCGACATGGAAGATATAATCCATTATTCCGTACTCTTCATCAGTCGGTTCAAGAAGAACAGCTCCGGCAGCATCGCCAAAGAGGGGACAGGTTGTCCTGTCGGTATAATCGGTTATGGATGACATTTTATCAGCGCCGACAACAATTACTTTTTTGAACCTCCCGGATTCAATATAAGCTGCTCCGGTCTGCAATGCAAAAAGAAAACCTGAGCATGCGGCATTGAGATCAAAGCTGAATGCATTTTTTATTCCTGTTTTGTCGGATATTATATTTGCCGTAGCCGGGAAGGCCATGTCGGGAGTTACTGTAGAGCAGATCAGCAAATCAATTTCATCAGGTGATGTATTGGTCTTTTCGAGCAGTCCTTTTACAGCCATTTCTCCCAGATCTGAACTCCCGAGTCCTTCTTCCTTAAGGATCCTTCTTTCTTTTATTCCGACTCTTTGCATAATCCATTCGTCGGATGTGTCGACAATTTTTGAAAGTTCAAGGTTTGTAAGCCTGTAATCGGGAACCCAGGCATGAATTCCCGTAACAGCAGCCCGTACTTTTACCATAATTAAATAGCTTCAATTATCTTCTGGGCAAGGTTGGCCTTAACAACCGCCTTTGTCTGAAGAACCATGTTCATTATCGCTTTTCTCTTTGATATCCCGTGTCCTATAACAACATTGGCATTAATCCCCACAATAGGGGTTCCTCCAATATTTTCGTAGTTAAACCGGTCAATAAAAGAATCTGAGATATTTCTTTTTTTAAGCAGAAAATATAAAGCCTCAGCTTGTTTAAGAACAATATTACCGACGAAACCGTCGCAGACAACCACATCAGTCATTGTCTCATGGAAAAGGGCATTCCCTTCAATATTTCCAACAAAATTCAGCCCCGGATATTCTTTCATTAATTCAAAAGCAGCCTTTACAGCGGGTGTTCCTTTCGCCTCTTCCTGCCCTATGTTAAGTAATCCCACAGTGGGATTTTTTCTTCCGAGTACAAATTTTGCAAACAGACTTCCCAAAATTCCGTACTGAAGGAGGACATCAGGTTTGCAATCGGGATTCAGCCCGACATCGAGAATAACAGAATCCCGTCCGTCGATGCAGGGAAGAATTGTGGCAAGGGCAGGTCTGAATACACCCGGTATGACATTCACCGTATAACTTGCACCAACAAGCATTGCTCCTGTATTTCCTGCACTGCAAAACCCATCAAGAGTACCACTTTTAAGCATGTTGTACCCTACCGCAATACTTGAGTCTTTTTTCTGGGGGAAAGTTTTCGCCGGATGATCTCCCATTTCAATCACCTGTGATGTTGGAACAATAGTAAATAAAGCCGGATTAATATTAATTTCTTCCAGTTTCCTGGTAATCAATGCTTCATCACCAAGGAGAACCAGTGTTTCACCGGCAGAAAAATGTTTCAGGGTATCAACTGCACCTTCAATGACTGCGTCGGGTGCAAAATCGCCGCCCATGACATCAAGGCCAATCTTCATTTTTGCATGGTTAAGTTACAGAATAATTAAGCGGTAGCCTTTTTCTCGACAGCCAGCTTACCTCTGTAAAATCCGCACTCAGGGCAAACCCTGTGATATTGGACCGATGATCCGCAGTTTGAACAGGTACTTACCGTCGGAGCAGTTGCCTTATAATGTGTTCTGCGTTTATCTCTTCTGGTTTTGGAATGTTTTCTTTTCGGGTGTGCCATTTTGTCCTTTTTTAATTATCGTTCATAAGTTTTCTTAATTCGTCCCATCTGGGATCATCCCTGCCCTCTTCTTCCACAAGGTGTTCTTTCAACTTCCGGAGCATCCCGGGATCGCATGTGCTGTTACCCTCAGTATCATCAGGATGTATTCTCTGAATCGGAAGGGCAAGATATATAGACTCATAAATAAACTGCTTCAGATCCAGCGCTTGTTCATCACGAGGTATTGTAATTATTTCCGGATCACTTGCATCTTTTTCAGATCCGAATTTTACAAGCAGCTCATTTTCACATTCAATCTTTTGATCAAATATTTCAAGACACCTGTCGCAACATACTCTGACGGTGCCCGAAATCTTAATTTCCATCTCAATCAGAGAAGACCTCTTTTCGATTTCTGCAACCGCGGTAAGATCGCCCTCTTTTATCTCCGATTCTTCAAACAGGTCAAAAAACTTGGTGTTAATCTCAAAATCAAAAGAATAATGTCCCTCTTTTAATCCGCTTATCGGTATTGAAAATAATCCGGACATATATTCAAATTTTGGTTTGCAAAAATATAAATCCTTATTCAATTAAAAAAATTATCAACAAAAAAGTAACAAAAATTGCCGGAACAGGCTGCTTACCGGTTTTTTACGGCAGCTTGCCGATTTCCATTAACCTTTGCTTTATCATATATGTATTTTTGACACAGAAATCAGAGTAATATGAAAAACAAAGATCATTATTTAAAAGGAAACAGGGAACATCATCCGCAAGTCAGTTTCGGATTGTTCCTGATTGCATTAGGACTGGCCCTGCTTGTTGCTACCAACGATATGCTCAACCTCGGTTCCGTGAAGGAATATTTTACGTGGGAAACAGCAATGATCTTCGTTGGCCTCCTGCTGATCCTTAATCTGCAATTCACAGGCGGTCTGCTGGTTCTTGCCGGAGGAGTCTGGTTCCTGCTGGACCATATTGATTATGAGATGCCGGAGATTATAAAAACAATTTATTGGCCGGGAGTAATAATTTTAATCGGTCTTGGATTTATAATTTCATCATTTCTGAAAGGGAAAGCAAAGATTAATTAATTTAAAACCAATAAATTTACGATTATGGAAACCAATGAAGATTTTAAGGGTCAAACCCCTAAGCATCACGAACCACAACTGTCGAATAACAGGGTAATTATCGGCGTCGTCATGGTTCTGGCCGGACTGTTTCTGGTAATAAGAAATACCGGTCTCTTCCCCGATTTTATCGATAATGTCATCTTCAGCTGGCAAATGCTTCTCATAGTTATAGGATTGGTAATGACAATAGGAGCATCCGAAAAAACCGCCGGTATTATTGTTATGGCTGTGGGTGGTTTTTTTATGATTCCACTGATTTTCAGGGAGACATTTCATATGTATAATATGTTCTGGCCGGCAGTGTTTATAATAGTCGGGGTAATTTTTATCTCCACCAAAAGGCACGGCTGGGGAGGTGCGACTTCAAAGGGAGTAGCCGGCGACGATTATGTGGATTATGTGAATGTTTTCAGCGGCGGTGAAAGGCAGGTTGTGTCGCAGAATTTCCGGGGCGGTAAGATCTCATCTGTATTCGGTGGAATTGAACTCGACCTTACAAAGGCACGACTTGCACCGGGAGTATCCGTTCTGGATATAGCATGCGTCTTCGGCGGAGCAACAATCATAGTCCCCGACGACTGGTATATTACTATTGAAGTAACACCTGTCCTGGGAGGT
>CAYPKL010000078.1:0-20843 GCA_964411285.1 uncultured Rikenellaceae bacterium | reverse complement strand
TACGGTATGGGCAGGGACAATGCAATTCCCAAAAAATTCTTTGCAGCAATAAATCCCCGTACACATATTCCAAGCAACAACATAATTCTGGTAGGGGTATTTGTCCTTATCGGAGCATTCACTCTTTCATATCCTCTTGGTGCACAGTTATTGAACTTTGGAGCGCTCATTGCCTTTATGGGTGTCAATGTTTCTGCATTTGTCAGGTATTTCCTCCGCAACGATAAGAAGAGATTCTGGCCATTTATATTGCCAGTTATGGGTTTTCTGATTTGTCTTTATCTGTGGCTCAGTCTTGGGATCAAAGCCAAGATAGTCGGTATCTGCTGGCTCACTGCAGGAGTGCTGTACGGAGCATATAAAACTTCATGGTTCCGCAATCCTATTCAGTTTTCAAGAATCGAAAACGATGAAGAACCCTCAGGCAATACCCTTTAGAAATAATATTTCAGGATAACCAGATATATAAGAACAGAGTAATCAGTGAGAGGATCCCCAGATGTAATCTCCAGTCTGAAATTCCTTCAAACCTGACAATACCTCCATGATAATTAATTGTTGTCCTGACAAGCTTTTCACTGGCAGTTTTTTCAGTGAATCCCGAAACGAAAAACAAAACACCCGTTATAAGTATTTCTGCCCAAAGCCCCCTGTATCCAAAATTAAGAGTAAGCTTGTGGTGTAACAGAGGGAATATCTTCTGCCCTGCATCCGGTCCGATTAACTGATCAATTACAAAGATTGTAGCCAGGATCAAACCAGCAATAACCGAAGCGGTAGCACCTTTCATTGTAACTTTCTTACTAAGAATGCCAAAAAAAATAGCCGGGAAGACCGGGATCACTAGGTATGCCGTTATAGTCTGAAGGTATTTGTAAAGTCCTTCTTCGCTTTTATAAACCAGGTAAGCCGCACCAATGCCCAGAAATGTTGCAATAAGGATAACGTAGCGGCCAAGTTCAACCTGTTTTTTTTCGGATACTTTGGGATGGAACTCGACAATAAAATCCCGGACCACCAAAGTAGAGACAGAATTCAGAACCGCAATAAGTGATGTTATGAGAGCAGCCATCAGGGAAGCCAGAAGTAATCCGCGTAATCCTGAAGGAAGAAGTTTATTAAGCAGAAGGACAAATGTCTGCTTAGTGGCGTCACCTTGCAGCTCACCTGGGAAAAGAGCATATGCGATAACACCCGGAAGTGCAAAAATAAATAACGGAAGCAGCTTCAAAAAGGTGGCAAACATTGCTCCTTTTCTTGCAGTTCTGAGATCCGGTGCTGAAAGGGCACGCTGAACATTTACCTGGTCAATACCCCAGTAAAATATGCCGGCATAGAAAGCAGTGGCCAGGATGCCCCAGAATGGATAAACCGGGTCATCGTATGGTTTGGCAATCGTCATCATATCAGGAACTTTTTCTATCAGGCCGCTCCAGCCCCCTGCTTTGTCCAGACCGATGAAGAGCATTATTGCCGATCCGCCAATCATTATAATTACCTGTATGGCATCAGTATAGGCAACAGCAGTAAATCCACCTATCATGGTGAAGACAGCCACTGCAATTCCTATGTACGACACAGTAGTCATTACATTCCACCCCAAAAGGCTGTTAAGTACCAGTGCCCCGGCAAACAGAGTGAATGCAAGCTTGGTCATTATGCTTATTATCAGCATCAACCCCGAAAAGAATGTTCTCGCATGCCTGTTATATCTCAGTTCAAGAAACTCCGGAATAGTGTATATCTTATTTTTCATGTAGTATGGAAATAATAATGAACAGGCAACTCCCAGGGTAATCACCGTCGTCAGTTCTACCGAACCTGCTGAAAGGCCGTAACGGTAAGAATCTCCTGACAATCCAACCAGATGCTCTGCTCCAATGTTAGTTGCAAAGATGGATGCTCCGATGACAGGCCAGGTTATACTTCTACCTCCAAGAAAGAAATTTGTACTGTTCATCCCGGCTTTTTTGCGATAGGCCATATATAATCCGAAAGCAAGACTTCCTCCAATTACGAATATAAAGATAAGCCAGTCGATGTAAGATAGTGAGAGCTCCATTATGAATGAAAAATTATTGTAAAATCATGTTTTCATGTCAGAGTAATTTTACTCAGCCTTTCAATGCTCTGTATCATCGATCTTACCGTATGATAATTGATCTTCCATGAGTGCCCCATATGGGTCCAGATTGGTTCTCCCCTGCGTGTAAGCAAAGGATACCACTCTCCAATCCCCTTATTTATTACTTTATCAAAAACAAAACGATGAACATTTTTATAAGCATTCCAGTATTTTTCATTACCAAACATTATTACAGCATCAAGCATGCCGGTAAGTACTTCAGCCTGCTGCCAGAATTCTTTTTCCTTGTCATAAACACCTCCGGAATGTGGTCCCTCAACATAGACTCCTCCATATTCAAAGTCAATTCCATTATCAACAGTATGGTTGAAAATTGTTCTTAACAGATCCGAATAATTATCAGTAGAAATCCCCAGCACCCTTAAGGCATGAATTAATAACCACGCAAACTCTGCATTATGTCCGAAGCAGGTATTGTCTGTTGCATTTCCTTTCTGACCTTCAGCAGAAAACCTGTCCCAGCCCCAGATGATATCAAATTTTATCTGTGGAGCTGCTTCCCAATCCCCGAAAAATTGCGGTATCCCTGTTTTATACAACGGATGAATAATCCGGCTGATCAATATATCAATGTCTTCAAGTAATTTTCTGCGATGGACTTCCTCTTTTGTGCATTCATAAAGTGTGGTAAAAGCCTCCATAATGTGCATATGAACATCGAGCGTCTTTCTGTCCCCGCCCTGACTACCGGGTCCACAGAGTGCCCAGTTGCGATGGAACATTTCCCAATAACCGCCATACATTGAATCGACGCAATACTTCTGTAAGAGATCAAAAGTCTTTTCAGCATATTCAATACCACATGGATCTCCTGTTGCTAAAGTATATTCACTTAAAGAGTAAATTGCAAAACTATGTCCGTAGATTATTTTCCTGTCAATTTTTACATCACCTTTCCTGTTCATCATCCAGTAAAATCCACCATACTTTTTATCCCACATTTTATTAATAAGAAAATCTGCACCATGTATAGCAAGTTTTTTATAATACTCATTTCCATAACCTGCACGCATAGCTGAAGAGATGGTATAAAGAGATCTTGTCTGAGCAATCAGTGATTTTTCATCTTCCCCCGTATCGTTTCCGCCTTTGTCGAAATGCGTCAGATATCCACCGTTAATTTCATCTTTCATACGGCTTGTCCAGAATGGCAGCAATTCGTTGACAAGATGATTTTCAGCTTCATTCTTTAAAATCAATATCTCTGTCTTATCCATAATTGAAAAGCATCAAATGCAACCTTACCTTGTTGACAATTGCTGATATAAAGCCAGTAAAAAATCCCTGTTATCAGCATTAAAATATTGCATCTCCCCTCCCATCCTGTAAAATGTTTTACAATACCGGAGATAATATGCAGGATTATCTGACGGAGGTTCTCCGTCTCTGCCCCAGTTCCAGTCTGATTTTGCCAGATCAACAACAATTATGAAGTGATTATTTAGCTCTTCGTTGATCTGTATTTTGAGATTCCTGGACATGGATAAAGATTTTTCAAAGATCATTGGCGACATTACCGCTGATCCAATTGACATATAAACGCCGCAATCCAGATTACTGACACTATCTGCAAAACAGAGGAAATCATTTTGGGCTGTCCGTCCAATAGCCGCACCATAGTTCATAGGATGACAATAGATGATATCATGCCCAAACATCGGATGTCCGGTAAATGGAATTCCAAGTTCATAAGCACGGGCCTGAACAGAATATTTTTTAAAAGGATGGGGAATCCTCATAAATCCCGGAGAAAGGTTGAACTTTTTAATAATCCCGGCCAGGTCAGCCGATGCAGCAGAGAGATCAGAGTTTGTCTCAAGGTTTTTCAAAGCAGAATCATGCAATTCAGATAATTCAGGGATCTGCAATCCTTCATGAGAGATCATTTTACCAACAGATTCTCCATAGCCCAGACCTTCATAAGCTCCTATATTCAATGCGAGATTAATAAAAAAACCGGTCTCATCCCATAACCCGAATCTGCCCTGTTCAACATTTTCGCGCACATCCTCACTGGATTTACCCTGGAAAGCAAATTCCCAGTCATGGATAATACCTGCACCATTTGTTGCCAGATGGCTCAGCCATCCCTTCTCCATCAGGGAGATCAATACCGGAGACAAACCGTTTTTTATGGTATGTGCCCCGAAGGTAAGTATAACAGACCTTTGTTTATGTCTGGCCAAATGTATCAGATCAGCAGTCTTTTTAATAAGTTCCAGGTCTGACAACCCAAATACTTTTGGCAATTGAGAGACGGGAATATTATCTTTGTCAATACTGAGTTTGTTCCTTCTTTCACTCAGCTTTCTGATAACAAGTTTGTTCCTGTCCAGTTTTGGATAAGGCATATTCTTAAAGCAGATTTAGTAAACCTAATAACTTTTGTGACTGAGTGAAATCAGGCACAATAATGTCAGCTCCGGCTTTGATTAACCTTGATCTCTTTTTTTCATTAAGGCCAAATCTTTTTTGTTCGTTACTTGCAATACCAACCGTAATGCCTCCATGTTTTCTGGTTTCACGTATTTCAACCGGTCCATCGCCAAAGGTGACAACCGAATCTGAAGCAGATTCTCCAATAGCATCAAGTATTTCGTCAAGGACTATTTTTTTTACTTCAGTCCTTACCCCGCTCACTGCTCCAAATATCCTGTCGCCGAAAAGGTGATTATAACCCAGTGTCGCAGCTTCGCTTTTTACATCTTCCACGTCAGTCCCGCTTGCAAGATAAAGCTTAATTCCCCTGTCAAACAGCAGCTGAAGAAAAGGGACGGCGTTTTTAAGTGTAAAATCTTCCCGGCTCAATTCACCGCTTTTTAATTTATTCTCCCTTTCCCTGACCATAAGGAGTAATTCGTGGTTGTATATCTTTTTGTATTCAAATTGGTTCAGGATATTATCACCTGGCACAATACCGAATTCCCTTATCAGGTCAAGCAGACCTTTCATTTGCGAAATGGTCTGGATACCTGTTGTTCTGTCGATGAATTCAAATACCCGGGACCGCACTTTCCGATAGGTGTTTTCATCAGCATCTTTATAGCTTTCACCAAAGATGGCTTTAGTCATCATTGGAGCCATTATCAGCTCCCATCCTTCGCGTAGTGTTGAAATTGTACCATCATGGTCAAAAATTGCATGCCTGATCTGCAGATTTTCCGGCCACCTGTTTATAATTTCTATCTCTGATTTTTCCAGATACCGGGCATGATGAACATTATCAGCAAGATCAGGAGAATAAATATAGTCAGGATCCTGCCCTATCCGGAGTATTTCTTCCTGTGATGCAGTACCAGTCTGAAATAATTTCTGAACTGTTACTCCTGCGACAAAAGTACCAGTTTCAGCAGCAACCTCCTTGCTATATCCCGCTGAAAGTGCCGAAGCAATTCCGGCCAGATAGCTGTCACCGGCGCCAACAGTGTCGACCTTCGACAGTATCATCAGCGACGGTACCTCAACAATTCCAGACTGGTCGATTGCAAGAGAGCCACGGTTCCCGCGTGTAATAAAAAGCGGTTTATTAAATCGTCCGAATAGCATTTTTGCAGAATCAACTACTTCCTCGTGTGTTACAATATCATCCGGTTCCCTTTCCAGACCACACAATCTTAGAGCTTCAATATCATTCATTTTACGAATAGTTCCGGCATAGTATTCGTTGTAATTGCGGCTGTCAGCAATAAACATCTTCCCGGGAAACTTATTGATAACCTCAAGCAATTTTCCTCTGAAATAACCGGTATGAATGCCAGAAGGGACCTGTTGGTTTATCAGGATCACATCCATTTCAGGAATAGCATCTGTCAGGTTGGAAATAAGCTTATCAGCAATGGTTTCAGATAACTGGTTAAAGTTCCCAAAATCGATCCTGCTCAATTCCTTTTCTCCAATATATGGTTTAGCATAAGAATGAGTATACCATGACTCTTCCTGGACTAAAAGGTTCCCGGTATCTATGCCTGCCAATTCCATGATCCTTACCATCTCTGTTCCAAACGGATCACTGCCTATAACACCAAAAGCACGAACGGCTTTAATTCCCATAGCAGCCAGATTGCTGGTTACATTACCTGCGCCGCCAAGAGAATATCGTTGTCCGCGGACTGGTCTGGTAGGCTCGCCGGTTTCAACCGAGATCTCGCTCTTAGTCTCATCAATGAACCAATATATATCAAGACAAAAATCACCTATGACAGCAATCCTGACATTGCTTATGTCATCGAGGATTTTCTGAAGTTGATTCTTTTTCATCAGAATATAATTTATTTTTTAAGAATTCCCGAAGATTGATTCCTCAACCATCAGGCATATAGTATGATAAACCGGTAGATGCAATTCCTGGACCAGGTGTGTTGCACTTTCCGGAACGCTAATAATAATGTCGCAGTAAATTTTCAGCGTTCCGCCTGTTTCACCTGTCAGGCCTATGACTTTCATACCTTTTGCTTTGGCAGTGATTGCAGCATCTATTACATTCCGCGCATCTCCTGACGTACTTATTCCAAGCAGGACATCACCCGGATTCCCATACCCGGCTACCTGCTGAGCGAAAATAATATCAGGGTCAATATCGTTTATAACTGCTGAAATCAGTGAGGCATGAGCTGCAAGAGAAATGGCGGGTAAGCCCTGCTGAATCTTACCTGATAGAAATTTACCCCTTCCCCCGCCTGTCCTGATCAACATTTCTCTGAATTCTTCATTAATTCCTCTTTTCAGGTTAAATCCTTTCATGAGCTCACCAACAATATGATCTGAATCAGAACAGCTTCCACCATTGCCGCAGACTAGAACTTTAAAGCCATTTTTAAAACAATTAACCAAGCAATCTGATACGTTCTGAATTTCACTTGTAACCTGTGCCAACTCCGGGTATCTTTGAACTAATTCCTCTAAATGATTCTTTTTTTTCACAACTGTTTTTCTAAGGTATTCATTTCAAAATAAATATTTTTTAAAATAGCCCTAAACAATATCCTCCGCACTTTCTTAAGAGAACAGAAATCAAAAACAGGTTTACAGATTTTTGATATATAGAATTATTCCGTTCTTATTCCAAAGCAATCTTTTTAACGTTCCAACCGCTTACTTCAACAACAGGTTTACTTCCGTGAGAGTCTGACAGTAAATATTTTGCTTCAATCATTCTTTCTTCCCCTGGTAATAGTGTCACATAATTATCATCCCAGTAAACAGGCAAAACAGGCTGCCGGGTCTCCTGGTCGATCACATCAAGAAACAGAAAAAACGCAATGGTAGCCGATGGATTCTTAATTTTCAGAAATATTTTACCGGATTCCTTATCCTTTATGAAGCTGTAATCATATTGCAGGTCGACTTTACCCAGTTTATCCAAAGCAGTAAAATCGGCGTACTGTTTTGCGGGAGTATAAAAAGCCCATGGAAGTTTACCGGCTGCTTCATAATCCATCACATCTTTTTTTACCGATAGCCAGTAAATGCCATTGTCAACCTCAATGTTATTCTGATCAAGCACCCTTAAGTCGAGGAACCAGACTGAAGTCAGGTTTTGAATTTCAGGAAGTTTGTATATAAATTTAGATTCATTCGCTCCGATACCCCCTTTCCACTGACCGCCGAATATCTGTTTTGAATTTATGTCAAAAGCTCTGATATTAACTGTAAGGCTGTCAACGCCATGTAAATCTTCATTTGCCAGATAAATATCACTGAATCCATATCTGTATATTGCGTGAAGAGGTTTGCAGGCTTTCCTGACAGCGTAAAAAGAGCCATTTGGCTGCAGGTAAGTATCATATAATTGCCAGATAAGTTCCGGCCAGGCAGAATTCAGCTTCCATTGTATTATCCCGGTACTGACAGGTTTAGCTGCTATGAATGATTCAAACATCGGGCGCATTAGCTCATAATTACTAACCTGCGATTTGTAAGCAAACTCATCAACGTCATGTGATTCGCCATATCTCTGAGATAATGCATTCCGGAAGCGGTCGAGGGTGGTAAACTGATTTCTCCCTGTATGATACTCCCAATACTTTTTATCAATAGGCCATAGGCTTTCTTCCGGCAGCATTTTTCTCAGAGAGGCTGCCGGAGGTACACTTTCTCCCGGACAGGTTTCTGTATTAAACCCCCAGGCACCACCAAAAAGAGTATCCGTGAACCAGTAAACCGGAGGTGTAAATGCATAAGGACCAAGCATTTTCATTCCTGTAGGACCGCTTATATCGCTTACAAGAGGCACCTCCGTCCCCACATAATTATTTTCTTTGGATCGGCCTTTAGCAGAAGTGGCATAAGGCCGGGTCGGATCATAATCATTAAACAGAACTGAATATTTTTTTTCAAGCTCCGGAGCAGGAAGCTTATCACTTCCAAGCATCCATATAAAGATGCTTGGATGATTTCTTAACCAAAGCAGCTGGTCCTTCCAGTAGCCTGCAATAAGATTAATGTCAGCATCGCTGACTGCCCCGCCATATTTTTCATCGCACGGCTTAAGCAGGTAATCCTCCCACTCCCACTGACAGCTCCATCCCACCATCACAAGTATTCCATATTCATCGCAAAGGTCATAAAGAGTTTCATCGTTCCCCCAGAATCCCTCAAGTCGAATGCAGTTCAGATTCATGTGCCGTACATAATTCAACTGAGCTTTTACTGACTCTCTTGTATCCTGAAGGAACACATTATCAGTCCAGCCTCCCCCCTTGATTAAAACAAACTTGCCATTTATTTCAAAAACCCTGTTTTCAGCTTCATCCAGGTAACTGTGGATTTCTCTTATTCCATATTTATTTTCGACAATGTCGACTGTCTTGTTATTCGTAATAAATTCAGTTTTAAGATTATATAGTTTTGCATTCCCCATTCCATTAGGCCACCAGAGTTCTGCATTTTTGATCTTAAGCTGATTGAATTCCACGGGATCAAAGCTGCAGGATAATGTCTCTCCCGGTTTTAGTGTTACTGATTTCTCAACCACACCAAGTTCATAATCAACACGCAGCGTTCCATTTACAGATTTGTCGGAACTGTTAATTATTTCGGCCCTGATAAAAAGGTCGGCACTGTTTTGTGTTTCCGGAATCAGCCTGGCATATACAAATGGACTTCTGATTTTAATCCCATCATTAATTTCAAGAAAAACTTCCCTGAATATTCCCATATTCCTGTCGACGGGTAATGGATTCCAGTCCACAAAACCAATAGAGTATTCCCCATCAGCATACTGCCATATTTTTAAAGCTACTGCATTATCTCCTTCCTGCTTGAAACTATCAATATTGAATGTGAACATATTGTATGCTCCTGCAAAATTCTCCTTACCGGCCACTTTTTTACCGTTCACCCATAAATCAGCCCTGTAGTTAATTCCATTGAACCTCAATGATATATGCTTTTTCATATCATCACCCGAAAGCTTTAATATTCTTCGGTACCACCATGGTTGCCTGAACTGTGATGGATCTATCTTCTGCATGTTTATCCCGAAATAGGGGTCCTCAATAACCTTGAATGAAGCTAAACTGCCCAGAACAGTCCCCGGGACAGAGGCTTTATACCAGTCATCGTCATTGAAAGTGGTGATTGAAATCTGTTCATCGCTAATATCTTTAAGTTTATCCGAAGCCTGCATCTTCCAGTTGTCAGTCAATGATTTATTGCCCGACATAGCCTGTTCTTCCTGGTTAATGCATCCTGAGAAAAAAAATAGAAAGGATATTAATAGAAGATTTAACCAGATACAAATGAGTTTCTTTTTCATTTCCGATATTTTTTAATTGTGAAGGTTAATTCTATTATTAAGCTTTTTTATGTTTACAGCGAAAGCTTAAAATCACCAGTAACATTTATTATTTATCCGATCCTGCATTAAATTTAACACATAAAATTCATATTCTATACCAATATGTATTTTAATATTTGGTTAGTAAAATTCTTAATATCAGGAAAAATTTTACCAATTGTCAATTCAAAACAGGCATCTGTTGATTGCCTCTTTTCTTGCATTCCAATAACGCTTAATTTCGATATGAGTTTAAAACAAAAATAAATTTCATCAAAATATTCGTTCCGGACAAACGGATAGTAAAAGCAAAAAAATGTTCTATGATTTATTAATCTTCAATTAATTATTTAAGCCATGAAAAGAATGATTTTAGCATCAGTGCTTTTGACAGTATTCAGTGCTGTCACATTTGCAGGAAAACTTATTGCTGAAGGAAAAACCTTCACAGCGCTCGGAGACTACAGAATCGAAACATCCGATAATCAAATTCTGCTTAAAGGAGAGGATTGTCAAACCTTTGTTATCAGCTATGATAACTCTCCGATGAAGGTGACTGTAGCCGTTTGTAAAGACAAGAATTGCAGGAGATATGTTGTCTTATCCGACAAACTTTCCGTACAGTATGTTTGCAATCAAAATTACTTCGGTGTTGAAAAACTCAACAAAGCATTTGAAAAAGAAGGGTATACCACATCCGATGAAGAATTAAACAGGAGTGAGTATTTTCATCAGAAGGTAATATCCCCCGGTAAAAGAGACCAACTTGAGGCAACCAGGCTTATTGCAGCTTATTTCCCAAGGCTCATAAATAATCCTGAAGATGTAACTGCCTTAAAGTGAAAAAACTTACGGCCATCCGGCCGGTCTAAGGTTAGAATTCGTTAAAAAGGGGCTGTTTCACAAGCCCCTTTTTTAACCTTTGAATCTCGACATATGATCAATAAATATGTCCTTTTTATTTCTTGAGACAGGTACCATTGAACCATCGGACATCTCAATGTATCCACCTTCCCTGCGAATGAATTTCTTTACAAATTTCATATTAATGAGGTGTGAATTGTGGGAGCGGAAGAAATAACGGTCGCTCAGCAATTCCTGAAATTCCTTTAGATGCTTTGATACGAGTATTTTACGGTCGCCTGCAATAAAGAACCATGAATAACTTCTGTCAGCTTCTATTCGAATGATGTCTTTAGGATTAAGATATTCCATCCCATCAGAAGTTGGTATTGCTAACCGTGAAGGGGATGCTGTTCGTAGATTTTCCATCAGAACCTTAAAGTTATCATTGCCCTGATTTGGTTTTTCTGACCGCTTTTTAATTACCCTGGTAACAGCATCAATAAACTCATTTATGTTAATTGGTTTCAGAATATAGTCGACTGCACTGAACTTAATGGCTTTAATAGCATAATGGTTAAAGGCAGTTATAAAGATGACTTCAAATTCCTTTTCCGGAAATTGTTCAAGGAGATCGAAACCTGATCCGTTTGGCATTTCGACATCCAGAAATACCAGATCGGGCTTTTTCTCATTTATAACCTGTACACCCTGAACTACATTGTGGGCTTTACCGACAATTTCAAGGGAAGAGCAATATTCACCGGCAATAGACCTGATAAAATCTACAGCATCGGTCTCGTCATCAATAATTACTGTCTTTAATTTTCGGATCATGTCAGTATAGGAATATGAAATTCAACACGGGTTCCTTCCGGATCCCCGTTTTCATTCTTTAAATCAGTATAAATTATCTTCAGGCTGGTTCCGTAAAGTTCATTTACAAGATCAAGACGTGACTTTGTTATCTGAGTTCCCAGAGAGTTATGAATGTTCTCTTTCTTCTGATTTCTTTCCTTTGAAGCCTCCCGGCCAATGCCATTATCCTCTATTATGCATAAAATATAATCCTCTTTCAGTTCAAGATCTATCCTTACAGTTCCTTTCCCTTCCAGCGGTATGAGTCCATGAGAGATTGAATTCTCGACATAGGGCTGTATAAGCATGGTCGGTATTTTATACATCAACGGATCAATGTCTTCGTCAATTTTTATCTCATAATCAAACTTATCTTTAAACCTTATGCTTTCAAGTTCCAGATAAAGTTTTAGAGCAGAGAGTTCATCACTAAGGGGAACGGTAGTATGCTGAGAATTGTCCAGCACTTTTCTCATAAGATTTGAAAACTTTGTAAGATAATTATTTGTTGCCAGTTTATCGTGCTGATACATATAGTACTGTATGGAATTAAGTGTATTGAAAATAAAATGAGGATTCATCTGCTGCCTCAGATTTGCCTGTGTAATTTCAGAAATCTTATGATTCATCTCACTTATACGCCTTTTGTTTTTCAGCTGCTCTCCCCTGTAAAGCAATAATCCCATGACAATTGTGAGTAATACCAGTCCGGCAAAACCATAATTTAAAAGCCGGTTATTCTTAAGTCTTAGAGAAAGTAATTCTACTTCCTTTTTATGGGAATCTGCTTCATATCTCACCCTGGCATCTGCTAATCCCTGACTTTTATCCTTGATCAGATAAATGTCATTAAACTTTTTAAACTGGACATAAGTCTGAAAAGCTTTTGAAGTATCCTTTAAAATGAGATATAATTTACCCATATCTTCATATATCCACCTGAGGTTTTCAACATCATCGATCACCCTTGCCTGTTCAATGGCTTTTTTATAATATTTAACCGATTTGTCATATTCACCAAGATCGCGGTATATGGTCCCGATATTTCCAAATGAGTTTGCAGATGCGTGGTACCGTTTCCCAGCTAAACTATATCTAAGTGATCTGTCGTAATTTATAAGAGAAGAATCATACATTTTTTCAAGATAGAAATTCCAGCCTGTGTTTGCAAATGCAAGTGAGGCAAGAGTAGTGTCCTTCATATTAAGAGAAATCTTAAGAGATTCCCGGAGAAGGGAATCAGCCTTAAAATAATTACGTCTTACCGACTTTACAGAATCGCCGCAAAATGAGGTGCCCAGACGTAAATACCCTTCTGAAACTGAAGTAGAATCTTTCTCTTTTAAACCTGCTTCTATCATTTTTTGCAGGATTTTGCGGGACCCCTTAAGATCTCCTATATTTTCATAAACATTTGTCTGTAAAAGATAGCATTTTGGAATCATCCCTTTAAAACCATGTCGCTTTGAAATTTCAATAGCGTTTTCAAGGCATTCAATACTCTCCTTGAACATTCCGGTTCTCTGATAATATTTTCCTAAAAAAATATTTGTTTTTGCAAGTACAATGAATTCTTTCTTATCCGTTGATTGCTTAAGCGCAAGAGATGCTTCCACAGAGGCGCCGCTCAGATCTCCTGTTAAATAATTATAATCTGCAATCAACAGGTGCAGCCGCGATGGAATTTCGACCTTTAATTTTTCGCACATGAGAACCGCACTATCAATATATTCTTTAGCTGTTTCAATCTTTTTCTGTTTTGAAAGAAAAATAATAGCTGTTCTGGTAAGCTGATTAATACTTGCGGTATCTTTTTTAAAATCAGATGATCGTCTTTTAATAATGATTTTCCCCGGATAATCGGATGAACTCCCGTTTCCGCAGATAGTGAACGGTACCAGCAGCATTATAAATATAAATTGAATCGAAGCTTTCATAGAATTTCCCGGTGTTAATCAAAAGAAGGAACTAATAAAAATCATGTCAAAAGACAATTGGTTTTTGGGTCGATAGATCAGGTTCGGTTTTAATGGTTTAAGATAAAAGATTAAATTCAATTATTCAGGGTTCATTTAACGGATTGCAATCCTGAGTCTGCAAACAGAGGATTTGAGTTAATAAGTGGACTTCTTAAATATAAATCTGGTAATAATTTCATAAATTTATTTCATTATTTCATGGGTCTGTTCTTTCTTATTAAAATAAATTTCAATGAAATCAACAGCGTCGGTATTTGGTTCAATTATGGTCATTTCAATTCTGATGATGACCATTGAGATTACGGGACAGGAACAAAGTTCAACAAACGTTTATGAACCCCAGATAGGACAAAAAGGGAAGGATGTAGTCTGGGTCCCGACACCACAGGAACTTGTGAATAAAATGCTTGAAATTGCCCAGGTCACCCCTTCTGATTTTGTGATCGACCTTGGATCAGGAGACGGACGTACCGTTATAACTGCTGCAAAACTGGGAGCCAGAGCTCTGGGTATTGAGTTTAATCCTGAAATGGTTATTTTATCAAGAGAAAATGCAAAAAAAGAAGGTGTGTCAGATTTAACAGAATTCATTGAAGGGGACCTTTATGAAGCTGACCTTTCAAATGCCACTGTCATCACAATGTTCCTTCTGCCGGAAATTAACCTGAAACTCCGGCCGAAGCTGCTCGATCTTAAACCAGGAACAAGGATAGTGACAAACACATTTACTATGGGTGATTGGGCGGAGGATCTTGAGGTTACAACAGAGGAGAACTGGAACAGCTGGAACCAGGCTCACTTATGGATTATTCCGGCAAAGGTTGAAGGCAGATGGAAGATGGGTAACGGTGAACTGAACTTAAGCCAGAAATATCAAATTGTTGAGGGGACTTTCACCTCGGAAGGAAAATCTTCATTGTTAAAAGAAGGCAAGCTTCGCGGTGAAATTATAACTTTTACAATTAATGATCAAATATATACAGGGCGCATAGAAGGAAAGAAAATTTCAGGAACAACGGTCAATATTACAAATAATAAAGTCGCCAAATGGTCCGCAGTGAGGAGATTTACTGATCAATAATTTATCATATCAATTTTGAACTTAAAAGTTTCTGAAGCTCAGTCAGCTCATCCCTGAACCTGGCTGCCTCAATAAAATCTAATTCGGAAGCAGCTTTTTCCATATTCTTTCTTGTTTTTTCAACAGCTTTTTCAAGAGCTTCCCTGTTCATGTATTTAACAACCGGATCAGCTGCTAAATCAGGTCTGTCAGGTTCAACGTACGCTTTTACTGAAACACCTTTCCTGCTCAGTCCGCTAAGGATCGCTCCGGTCTTCTTTATTATCTGGGCCGGGGTTATTCCCATCGACTCATTGTATTTTAACTGTTTTTCCCTTCTTCTGTTTGTTTCTTTGATTGTCTGCTGCATACTTCCCGTAATAACATCGGCATACATAATTACCTTTCCATTCAGGTTACGGGCAGCTCTCCCTGCCGTTTGAGTCAATGATCGTGCTGACCGCAGGAATCCCTCCTTATCTGCATCAAGGATTGCAACGAGCGATACTTCGGGAAGGTCCAATCCTTCCCTTAAAAGGTTCACACCAACAAGCACATCAAAAGCTCCGGTACGCAGTCCTTCCAAAATATCGATCCGGTCAAGAGTTTCAATGTCCGAATGAATATAACGGCATTTAATGTCGTATTTTAACAAATAGGCAGCAAGCTCTTCTGCCATTCTTTTTGTAATAGTGGTTACCAGCGTTCTTTCCCCCGCCCGTGTACGGGATTTTATCTCAGCCATCAGATCATCAATCTGGTTCAGACTTGGCCTTACTTCCACCGGAGGATCCAGAAGTCCGGTTGGCCGTATTACCTGGTCAATAAAAGCACCTTCACTTTTTTCCATTTCATAATCAGCCGGGGTTGCACTGACATAAATGGTCTGACCTGTCAGAGTTTCAAATTCTTCCATTCGCATTGGCCTGTTGTCGAGTGCAGCAGGAAGCCTGAAACCATATTCGACAAGAGTCTGCTTCCTGGAGCGATCACCACCGAACATAGCCCTTATCTGCGGAACGCTGACATGACTTTCATCTATGACAGTGATAAAATCTTCAGGGAAAAAATCCAGTAAACAGAAGGGTCTTGTTCCCGGCTTTCTTCCATCAAAATACCGTGAGTAATTCTCAATGCCGCTGCAATAGCCTAGCTCTTTGATCATTTCAATATCATACGAAACCCTCTGCTCCAGCCTTTTTGCCTCCTCTTTCCTGCCGATGTCGTTAAAATGGGTTACCTGTTTTAAAAGATCATCCTGGATTTCACTGATTGCCTGATTTATCCTGTCGCGGGTTGTTACGAAAATATTTGCCGGATAAACAATGTATTCATTAAGATTATCAAGACGATTTCCATCCAGCGGATCAAAAGAATGAATCTCTTCTATCTGGTCGCCAAAAAAGACAACACGTATAGCCTGATCAGCATAAGCTGGAAAAATATCCACAGTATCTCCCCTGACTCTGAATGTGCCATGTTTGAATTCAAGCTCGTTACGGGCATACAGACTGTCAACAAGTTTTCTTAAAAACTGATTCCTTCCAATAGTTTGACCCTGTCTGATATGTACCGTATTGGATTGGAGATCATCAGGATTACCTATACCATAAATACAGGAAATAGAAGACACGACAATAACATCTTTCCGGCCCGATAGAAGGGCGGAAGTGGCGCTCAGACGAAGCTTTTCGATCTCTTCGTTTATTGAAAGGTCCTTTTCTATATAAGTGTCAGAAACCGGCAGATATGCTTCAGGCTGGTAATAATCGTAATATGAAACAAAATATTCAACCCTGTTTTCCGGGAAAAACTGCCGGAATTCACCATAAAGCTGTGCTGCCAGAGTCTTATTATGACTAAGTACCAGAACAGCCCGCTGTACTTTTTCAATAACATTGGCTATTGTAAAAGTCTTCCCTGATCCGGTCACACCGAGAAGAGTCTGGTATGGTACCCCATTATTCAGTCCCTCCACCAGCTGCCTTATAGCTTCCGGCTGGTCGCCGGTTGGTTGAAAATCAGAAATAAGCTTAAAATCCATATTCAAAAATAACCGTTCTTTTCAAATCAGAGCATTGCGGAACACAAAGGTTTACACAAAGTAACTCAAATAGTTCTTCGAACATTTTTAAAAGTTAAAATACCCGTAAGTTTTAACGAGTTCCGTTTTTAAAAGATATTTTTACACTTCTTTCGTTATCGATTATGATGATTTTTATAAGGTCTGCTCCTTTAGAATAAATGACAGATGGAATTCATGTACAACAGAATTGACTTTTTAATTAAAAAATCCATCATTTTTTTGTTTCTGCTTTCAGTACCAGTTTCGGCCCAGCAGTTTAACATCCGGACATTCACTACCAAAGAAGGCCTTTCTCACAATGATGTAAGGGCGATGGCTGTTGACAGCTCAGGATTTCTTTGGCTGGCAACTTGGGATGGTTTAAGCAGATATGACGGATACTCATTTAAAAATTACTATCATAGATCAGATGATACTTTGTCGCTGCCATATTTTTCAATTTATAACCTTCTGGTTGACGGGGCAAATAATCTTTGGTTAATGACGGACCACAGAAAGATCTTCAGGTATGACCGGTTAAATGACACATTCATTCCTGTCAGGAAGCTGGATCGTCAAATGCCGGAATACTTTAATTATCTATGTAAGGATGAATCGGGTTATCCATGGCTGGTTACCTCCGACAGTCTTATCAGATTTGATTTCAGCAAAAATAAATTTGATAAATACCAGTTATTTGACAAGTCCGGGTCGCCATATTCAACTTTCCCTTTAGGTATCTATTCAATCTACGCTTCTGAGAAAAATAAAATATGGCTGGTGTACCAAAAAACTTATGAGTTTGAAAGATTAAACGGCAATAAGTTCATTCTGAAAAAGGAATATGACGTCGAGACTACTCTCACTGAAAGAGGCAGGGACTACGATTATTCAAACTGGTACAATATGTATTACTCCAATTCAGGGAGAAGATGGATCTTTTCAAATGAGGGATTATTTCTGCTTGATGAAGGGAAGGGTATCTTCAGGCAATTCAGGGATCAAATCCCTGAAAAGGAATTTAAGGGAGATGGTTTTTTACTTTGGTCGTGGAATGATGAAGGTATTTACATATATGACAGTAAGGAGGCCAGATTATTGCATATACCACAGGAATACTGCCAGATAGCGAAATCAATACTCTGTCAGAATAAGGATCTGGTCTGGTTTTCCAACACTTCAATGACAGGTGCTTCCCTGGGAATAAGCCGGGTTGTTTTCACACCGGATTATTTTAAAAATTACCCTCTGATTGCTGGTAAAAATGATGTACCCCAGGTATATACAATTGCAAAAGATCATAATGGCCGGATATGGTCAGGTATGAGAGGCAGATACCCTGTAGTTCAGATAACACCTGAAAATGAAGTAAAAAAACTTGATATCCCTGAATATAAGACTAAGTTTGATCATGGTGCAGTGAGATCTATTATACCGACCGATGAAGGCCTTTGGATCGGATACTTCAAAGAGTTGCTTTTGTTTTACAATTTCAGGACAGGAAAATTTACCAGGCATTATTCTGAATCTGTTGGCTTCAGGCCCCTCGCTTTAGATAAGCAGGGAATGCTTTACCTTATAAACAGAAAAAACAATATTGAATATCTGGCTCGTTATTCTCCTGAACTTCAAAAAACTATTGACTTAGCTGCAACTCCTTACGATTATCCGGCATTTAAAATCTTCATCGATGACAAAGGTATTGTATGGGTTGGATTGAACCATAGTGAACTCCTCAAGTATGACCCGGTATCGGAGAAGCTGGAGTCTTTCAATATCCTGCCCGAAAATTTTAATATTGAGGATATCTGCCAGGGAGATAACGATGACCTGTGGGTTGCACTTCTGGGTGCCGGCGTTTGTAATTTCAACCCTTCTACCGGTAAAACGAAATCCTATACAACTTCAAATGGCCTGTCAAATAATATAACTTACGGTGTTTTAAAAGACAAGACAGGCAATATCTGGGTTTCAACAAATTCGGGAATATCCAGGATTAATCCAAGGACCGGCCTGATTCGTTCATTCGGGCAGAATGAAGGCTTAAATATTATTGAATTCAACTCAGGGGCCTCGTATAAGGATGAAAACAGTGAATTTTTTATGGGTGGCATGGGAGGAATTGCAGGTTTCTTCCCCGATTCCATAAATCTGGATGAGTTAGCTTCCATTGAACAGAGAATAATTATTAACGAAATTAAAGTATCGGGAGAGACAAGAAAATTTAAAAGGTCTGTTAACCGGTCTGATACAATTATTCTGAATAAGGGAGAAACCAACATTCAGATTTTTTTCTCTTCCTCTGATTTCATACATTCTGATCTGACATTATACAGGTACAAACTTTCAAGGATCAATGATGACTGGATTGAAACTGATTCTCGAAACAGGAACATCAATTACTCGAATTTGGGTCCGGGTTTATATACCCTTCAGCTTCAGGCAACTGACCGGACAGGATCATGGTGCCCACCAAAGGAGATTGTTTTAAAGATAAAACCATATTATTATCAGACTCTTCTTTTCAGGATAGGAGTACCGCTGTTCTTCCTGCTAATTTTAGCCGGAATGATATTTATATATATTCGTCAACTGAAACAACGAGAATCACAGAAACAGAATGCCCTAAGACTCCAAACCCTCAGAGGACAGATGAATCCGCATTTTATTTTCAACTCCCTGAATTCTATTAACTATTTCATCTCAAACAATGATAAGCTTTCTGCAAACAGATACATAGCTGATTTTTCGAAACTCATCAGATCAATACTTTATAATTTAAATAATGATTTTATCACCCTTGAAAAAGAAATTGAATCTGTTGAGGATTATCTTAAAATTGAATACCTCAGGTTTGGAGATAAATTTGATTACAGTCTATTCGTTGAAGAAGGAATAATTAAGGATCAGATTAAAGTATCACCAGGAATGGTCCAGCCATTTGTTGAAAATGCAATCTGGCATGGTATAAGAGGTCTCGAAAACCGTAAGGGAAATATTATTGTCAGATTTGGATTCCAAAATCAGAAACTGGTATGTGTCATAGAAGATGACGGGATAGGAAGGGAAAGAGCTGAATTAATGAAAAGTAAAAATGATCAGAAAAAATCAAAAGGTATTTCAATTGTCATGGAAAGACTTAAGATTCTGAACCATTTGCAGAATAATAATTACCAGATAAATATATCAGATCTAAAAGCGGATAATTATGAAACAGGAACAAAAGTGGTTATAGAATTACCTGTGGAAAGAAATTAATCTGAATGAAAAATATTTTGACCATAAGACTTTCTGCATATTGATTAAAGCAACGCCGTCTGAGATTTCTTGTCAAAAGTATAATACTATTGATCAAAACTGTCTGGATAATTTAAAATCTAATTCATATATTTAGAAAAATTGCACACCCGGAACCCGTTAGATATGAAATAAAGAAGTTTCAGAGTTTAACTGGTGTACCTGTTTTAGTATTAGTGTATCCGATATCCATTATTTCAATTTCTATCCAGTATTAGCCTCAATATATTTTCCTGAATAAAGGGTTAATATTTGAACCGGAAATGAAGTATTAACAGATATCTTTATGAGAATACTCTTAATTATAGTTTTTGTATTCTCCCTTGCATTTATAAAGCTTCAGGGACAGACAGCTCCTGCAGTCGGTACTGTAACTCAACCAACGTGCAGTGTCGCTACAGGAAGTGTTGTTCTTAACGGTTTGCCCGATACCGGCACCTGGACATTAACAAGATCTCCTGATGGTATAATAACAACAGGAACCGGCACAAGTACAACCGTTTCAGAAATTCCTACCGGAACTTATACTTTCACAGTAAGAAATGAAGCCGGGGGAACCTCATCGCCTTCTGATCCAGTAATAATAATTGCAGCAACACCTACCTCCCCGGCAACTTCGGTCACCCAGCCAACCTGCATGACAGCAACAGGAACAATAACTATAACCGTTCAGATTCCTGGTGAAACCTATAGCTTTGATAACGGTTCTACCTTTGAAACAAGCTATACCAAATCAAATTTAGCAGCTGGTACCTATTTTGTAATAATTAAAAGTACAGCAGGATGTAATTCAGTTGCCACCCAAACAACAATCAATA
>CAYPKL010000077.1:0-3924 GCA_964411285.1 uncultured Rikenellaceae bacterium | reverse complement strand
AGGTTTACAGTATTATTATAACCAGGGACGAAAACAAGAAGAGAGAACTTTCACCATTGCATTTTAATCAGAAAATGGTAATGCAGGCTCCTGTTTTACTGACCTTCTGTGCTGATTTTAACAGGTTTAACAGATGGTGTGAATTAAGAAAAGCACTCCCCTGCTATGATAATTTTCTTTCATTTATGACGGCAGTCATTGATGCATTGCTGGTTGCCCAGACTGTTTGCATTGCTGCTGAAGCACGAGGCCTTGGCTTATGCTATCTTGGCACAACCACATATATGGCGCATAAGATAATTGAAGTACTTAAACTTCCAAAAGGAGTTATACCAGTGACAACTGTGACATTGGGCTGGGCCGACGAAAAACCTGACCAGACCGACAGATTACCTCTTGAGGCAGTTGTTCATCGCGAAGAATACGGTAATTATTCCGATGATGATATTGAAACGTTCTACCTTGAAAAAGAGAAGAGACCTGACTCAGAACAATTTACCAGAGAGAATAATAAAGAGACACTCGCCCAGGTATTTACAGATGTCCGTTACAAAAAAGAGGATAACATTTATTTCTCTAAAATGCTATTACAGGTTCTGCAGGATCAGGGATTTATGAATAATTCATAGCAATTTAGCCATTTCAATGGTCAGATTGTAGAGGCTGTCTCAAAAGTCCTTTGTGCGCCTTTGTGAAGTACTTTGGGCCCTTTGTGGTTAAATATAAATCAATACCACAAAGGATCACAAAGGTAAGTACCAAGGACACTAAGGAATAACGGTACAATTACAATATTTTTGAGACAGCCTCTTAAACTATTTTCTGACTCTTACCGGGTAGGGAGGCCTTATTGCTTCTTCAGGAGGATTCTTTTCAAGATCTTTAAGAGCTACCTCAATTGCTTTTTCAAGCTGCGGATCCCTGCCATTTATTATATCGGCAGGCCATTGTTCAACCTCGATATCAGGTGCTATTCCCGAGTTTTCAACAATGTATCCTTCATTTGTCCAAATAGCCACATTTGGAGCAGTAACACTTCCCCCGTCAAGAAGCGGTGGAAATCCGAGAATTCCGACAAGTCCTCCCCAGGTTCTTTTACCAACCAGTGTTCCCAGCCGGAATTTTCTGAACATCCATGGGAGGAAATCACCCCCGGAACCTGCGGTTTCATCAATTATCATGACTTTAGGACCCTGAATGGAGGCAGAAGGCGATTTCAGATCAACTCCGTACCGCATATTCCAGTAAGCCTGAAGGGGACGGCTAAGGATGTCGATGTAATAATCTGCAAGTGAACCGCCTCCGTTAAACCTCTCATCAACAATAATAGCTTTCCGGTCAGCCTGTGGGAAGAAATATCTTTTAAAATATTCGTGTCCCTGTGTAGATGTATTCGGCACATAAACGTAAGCTACTTTTCCGTCTGTCGCTTCGGTAACTTTCCTGAGGTTGCCCTCAACCCAGTCGCGGTTCCTAAGAGAGAATTCGTCGGGTACAGGTACCACCTTCACAATCCGTGACCCGGTATAATCTGGCTTATCATTTATTGTCAGCTCGGTTATCCTGCTGTCGGTATTCTCAAAATAACTGTAAATCTCCTTTTCGCCCGTCAGATCCTTTCCGTTAACTGCAAGTATGTAATCTCCGGTTTTGATGTTCAGTCCGGGTTCAGTTAGTGGTGATTTTAAACCTGGATTCCAGTTGAGCCCTCCATAAATCTTGTCAATCCTGTACCTGTTTGAGACAACTGAGTAATCAGCACCAAGAAGCCCTCCGCCTATTCTTTTAGGCTCAAACATCTTTTCACCCGGGGAGAGGTAGCTGTGACCGACACTCAGTTCGCTCAACATCCATTGGATCACTCTGTAAAGATCGCTGCGGCAGGAAATGTCCGGAAGGAATTTCTGGTACTTCACCTTTATGGCATTCCAATCGGTACCATGCATGCCTGGGTCATAGAAATAGTATTTGTTTATTCTCCATGCTTCATCAAGTATTTCAGGCCACTCTGCCTGCGGATCGATTTTAACGCTTAGTGATCCGGTGTTCAGAATCCCTTTCCCGGGTTCGGGTTTTTTCCCGGTGGCTGTAATCCCGAATGTTTCTCCTTTATTGTAAAACATTTTTTTCCTGTCGGCAGTTACAGCATAATTGTCAAGTTCCATTACCTCTTCATCCTTGCGGTCTTTGAGGTTATACTGATGCAGTTTGGATGCCTCTGATTGTATGGAGGGCCTTATAATGTAAAAAACGATTCCGGAATCACCTGTTTCAAGATTAGAAAAATTACCGGCTGTAACCGGGAGATTGATTATCCTGTCCTGCAATCCATCAGTGTCTATTTTTAATGCTTCCGGTTTTCCCTTCTCAGGTGAAGGTGCAGTGATATCTTTTTTATTTTTGCTTTTCTTATCAGCAGCTTTTTCAGGTTCCGCCTTGTCTGTCCCGATCTTTTCCTCATCGCTTTCTTTCACCAGGGGGGAGACTAAATCTTTCCTGAGAGTAACGAGGTAAATTGATCTGGTCATTCTCATATCTTCACTTGACAAATCGAACCAGTTCACAACAGGACCTGCATCAGTTGAAGCAAAGAAATAAAGATATTTTCCGTTTTGGTCAAAAACCGGTTCTGATGCATCGCTGAGACCATCAGTTACGGGAAAAGATTTTTGCTGGTCGATTGAATACAAATATGCAACACTGAAGTTTGTCTTTTTAAGTTTTGTATATGCGATCCATTTTGAATCGGATGACCAGTCACTGAAAACATTTCTGAACGCCCCTGGTGAATACAGATCATCAGAGTCTATTTTATTAATGACATTTGTCATCAGGTCAATAACATATAGGTTTCTTGCATTATCGGTATAACAGATTTTCTTACTGTCGGGCGACCATCTCGGGTATGCATAAAACCCGTTACCCTGAACCATTTTTTTCATGGGATCGCTTTTCCCGTCCTGGGGTGCCAGGTACAGCATATTTTCTCCTGATTCATCTGAAAAATAAGCAATTGTTTTTCCATCGGGTGACCATGACGGATATGTCTCATGAATATTGGTCGTAAGGGTTATATTTCTCGGATCACCTTTTTCGGCAGGAAGGGTAATAATTTCTCCCCGGAAATCAAAGACAACCCGTAATCCCGAGGGAGAGATATCAGCATATCTTATGTTCCTGGTTCCCTGCACAAACCGAGGCCTCAGTTCAAGAAGATCAGCGGAAATGCCCACGGTAAGCCTTTTTGCGTTATTTGATTTTATATCGAATGTATGGAGATAACCCTCCTGTTCGAATACTATTTTTTCTGCTCCGCACGAGGCTTTAAGAATCGGGAAATCCTCAAAGAAGGTAAGCTGTTTTACCTCCTTGCCAGGAATATCATAGGAGAAAAGGTTGAATTCTCCGTTTCTGTCGCTGATGAAAAAGATCTTTTCTCCAATCCACATGGGATCGGCATCATTGCAGCCTTTTTCAGGCTGAGGGATTTTTACAACAGAATAATCAGATAGTGAACAAATCCAGATAAAGGATTCTGTTCCACCCCTGTAATTTTTCCATTGTTGATAGACAGGAGATAAAGGCGTGTATGCCATCGATTTCCCGTCAGGCGAATAGGATGCAGAATAGGCATTGGGGATTTTCATCTTTTCAGGGAAACCTCCTCCCGTACCTACCGTGAAGAGTTGTAAATACCTGTTGGTGAATGAGGAACGTTGTGAAGCGAAAAGAACACTTTTCCCGTCTGTAGTAAATCCTCTGACAAGGTCAGAGTTTGGGTGCCAGGTAAGCCTGACCGGAACCCCGCCTTCGACAGGGATTATAAAAAGATCAGTATTTCCGTCATACTGTGCACTGAAGGCAATAAGCCTGCCGTCGGGAGAGAAGCAGGGGTTCGATTCGATCCCATTATCAACAGTCAGT
>CAYPKL010000076.1:0-2668 GCA_964411285.1 uncultured Rikenellaceae bacterium | reverse complement strand
CTGGAGGCCGGCGACTCGGTCACGGTGGAGAAGGTCGCCGCGATCTTCACCGGCCGCGACCACGCGATCTCCGAGCCGGGCGACGCCGCGGCCCGGCTGCTGTCCCGGCTGGGCCGCTACGGCGAGATCCGAGACGGCCATTTGCGTGAGTGGGCGCACCTGTGGGAGCGCTTCGACATCGCCTTCGACGGCAGCCCCGACGCGCTGCGGGTGGTGCGCCTGCACCTGCTGCAGTTGCTGCAGAGCGTGCCCAACGGCGCCGAGGACCTCGACGCCGGGCTGCCCGCCCGCGGGCTGCACGGCGAGGCCTATCGCGGCCACATCTTCTGGGACGAACTGTTCGCCTTCCCGGTGCTCAATCTGCGTTCACCGGCCACCACCCGGGCACTGCTGCGGTATCGGTACCGGCGGCTGTCCGAGGCCCGCCGTGCCGCCCGGGAGGCCGGCTACGCCGGGGCCATGTTCCCGTGGCAGTCCGGCAGCGACGGCCGGGAGGAAAGCCAGAAGCTGCACTTGAACCCGAACTCCGGCCGGTGGAATCCCGATGCCAGCGCCCGCGCCCACCACATCGGGATCGCGGTCGCCTACAACGTCTGGCAGTACTACCAGGTCACTGGCGACGTGCAGTACCTCGCCGAGAACGGCGCCGAGATGCTGGCCGAGATCGCCCGGTTCTGGGTCAGCCGCGCCGAATTCGACCCGGCTCGCGATGATGGGCGGGGCCGCTACGTGATCCGCGGCGTCATCGGACCCGACGAGTTCCATTCCGGGTACCCCGATGCCCCCAACGACGGCATCGACAACAACGCCTACACCAACGTGATGGCGGTGTGGGTGATCGTCCGGGCACTCGACGCGCTGGACGCCCTGCCGTTGCGGGACCGACTGGACCTGATGGAGTCGATGGGGATCCACGGCCGGGAACTGGACCGGTGGGACGAGGTGAGCCGCCGCATGTACGTGCCGTTCCACTCCAGCCCGATTACCGGGCCGCAGCCCGGCGGTCAGGTGATCAGCCAGTTCGAGGGGTATGCCGAACTCGCCGAACTGGATTGGCACGGCTACCGCAAGCGCTACGGCAACATTCAGCGCCTCGACCGGATCCTGGAGGCCGAGAACGACAGCGTCAACCGGTACAAGGCCTCCAAACAGGCCGATGTTCTCATGCTCTTCTACCTTCTGTCGGCTGATGAACTGCGGGAGTTGTTCGCCCGCATGGGTTATCGCTTCACCCCGGACCAGATTCCCAAGACCGTGGACTACTACGTGCGTCGAACCTCACACGGTTCGACGCTGAGCGCGGTGGTGCACGCCTGGGTGCTGGCACGCGGAAATCGGGTGCGGGCCATGCGTTATTTCCAGTTGGTGCTGGCCTCCGACGTGGCCGACATCCAGGGTGGCACCACCGCGGAGGGCATCCACATCGCGGCGATGGCCGGCAGCATCGATCTGCTGCAACGCTGCTTCACCGGTCTGGAAACCCGCGGGGACCGACTGATACTCAACCCGATGTGGCCAGAGGACCTTGGGTCGCTGCGGATGCCGATCCACTACCGCGGTTACCGGATGCACCTGACCATCACCGGCCGCAGTGCCGAGATCAGTGTCGACCCGGCGGACCATCCGCCGGTGACCATCGAGTGCCGCGGAACGGTCACGACGCTGACCCCGGGCACCTCGGTGCGCTTCGAGTAGCAAGTGCCCCCGCCGGGCGATCTAGTTCAAGCCCGACGAACGGATGCGCCGTGGTGCAGGCCTTCGGTGACGTCGCCGATCGGCCTGCGTTGTGTCGCCGGCAACGAGTCGGCGTCGACCGGGGCCCACCCGACCCGCATCAGCATCTGGGGGTGACCGCTGGTGCCGAAGACGTCGGCACGCACCGCCTCGCGGGTCTCCGGGGTCTCCAGCGGTTCGGTGACCGGGCAGGTCGCCAGGCCCATGGCGGTGGCCGACAGCAGCACCAGGCTGGTCGCCTCCCCGGCCCGCAGCCGGGCCAGGCCGTCATCGTCCTCGGTGCCCAGCGCCAGCACCACTCCGTTGCCCTCGCTGGGGTCGATCTGGCGCAGCATCACGCCGGCGCGGGCGGCGCGGGCGCCCATCAGCGCGATATCGCCCCAGGGCACCGGCCACGAACTGAACGTCCGGCAGTCGGTGCGGCGCCGGCCCACCGCGGCCGCCAGCATCACGTCGAGGTCATCGGGGTCCTGCGGCTCGACGGTCACAGAAGCCAGATAGTCGGGGCAGGCCGCGTCGGGCAGTCGGTGCACGGTGGCGTGCCAGCCCGTCGCGGCCAGCGCGACGGTGCAGTGGTGCAGTGCCGCGCCGCAGCTCAGAAGCATTTCGCGGCGATCCGGATTGCTGTGGGGCAGGTACCGGCTGGGATCGGCGTAGAGGTGCAGGCTTTGCTCCCCGACCCGCCAGTGCCATGGCTGCGAGTTGTGTACCGAGGGGGCCAGCGTCGCCATGGTCAACACGGCGCGCACAGTGTCGGGATCCGGAAATCCGGAGGTCATCGCCATCCCCTGGTCACCGGCGCCATACCCCACTGTGACGCGAGTGGCGACGGCGGCGACAGGGACGTAAGTCCCCAAACCAACGGACTTCGGGGGGCTAAACCGGATTGAATGCCGAGATCAACCAGCGCCCATCAGAGCGGACCAGGGTCACC
>CAYPKL010000075.1:0-2617 GCA_964411285.1 uncultured Rikenellaceae bacterium | reverse complement strand
AGCGGTAATGTACCAAGACGCTCAGGTGGAGATTTTTCATTCTGGAAAGGAACTGTTGACGGATCCAGATCGGATTATATATGGAAACAAACCCTCGGATATGATGAATTGCCCCGTGTGCTGAATCCACCTTCAGGATTTATCCAGAATTGTAACGATGCTCCATGGACCTGTACTTTTCCACCGGTTCTTGATCCCATGAAATTTCCGGCATATTTGTCGTCTCAGTGGATGGGATGGCGTCCCCAGCGGGCAATCAATATGATAAGGGACAACAATTCGATAACTTTTGACCAGCTTGTTGATTATAAGCTTAATACCGGAATGGAAGTAGCCGACAGGTTTCTGGATGACCTTCTGAAAGCAGTGGAAAGATTCCCTGATTCGCTGGCGGTTAAAGCTTTCGGTGTTCTAAAGAAATGGGACAGGAAGACTGATTGTGACAGCAGGGGAGCTATCCTTTTCGCACAATGGTGGGACCAGATAAATCCGGCCATGTATAAGGTTGGATGGGATCCTGCAACCCCTGTCTCTACTCCCGATGGGCTTGCTGATGAAAAGGAAGCCGTAAAGCTTCTTTCCGTTGCTGCGTCTGTTGTACTAGCTAAGTATGGATCGCTCGACATACCCTGGGGTGATGTCAACAGGCTCAGGATTAACGGACTCGATTATCCTGCCAATGGAGGACCTGATAAATACGGGATTTTCAGGACTCTCTATTTTGTTCCTGATAAAGACAAAAAAACACATCCAGTCGCCGGTGAAACATATTTTGCCGTCACCGAATTCGGCAAAAAAGTCAGGGCAAAGGTTATGCTTTCATACGGCAATGCCACTCAGAAAGGAAATAAGCATATTGGAGATCAGCTAAAGCTGATGTCGGAAAAAAAACTCAGACCGGCCCTGCTTGATAAATCTGAGGTGCTTGATAATCTTGAGAAAAGAGAAATTTTAAAAATTGAATGGTAAGAGCTCCTTTTATGAAAATGATTTACATCAAACCAAACTATACTCTTTTATTATTGCTTTTTATTGTGTCCGGCTGCATAAACGATGCTGTTACAATGAAATCGCTTATTGCAGAGATGGCCTCCAGAGAAGCAATTACTTATTTCCCGGAGAAAGAATACAGGCTCATTCAGTTCAGCAGCTATAACAGGGCTTCAGAAAAACCCGGAGAAAAAGGCTGGTTTGCAAATAGTGACATGTCGCATTTTATCAGGCTGGAAGAAAATTCAGGAAGACGTGAGTTTGTAATGCTTGATACCGTTGGACCCGGAGCTATTGTCAGATGGTGGATGACCTTTTATAAGGCTCAGAATGGAATTATCAGGATTTATATTGACGGCAGCAAAGCTCCTGTCATTCAAGGCTCCCCGGATGAACTCCTGAGCGGAAACCTGCTGTCGGGTCCTCCTCTTGCTGTATCGGTCCAGGCTGGTGCTCCCCTCGGGGAAGAAGGGCGCGATTATGATCATAACCTTTATGTACCTGTTCCGTTTTCGAAGCATTGCAAGGTAACATATGAATGCGACTCTCTGAGAATCCTTTATGATTATGAAGGCACCCGGGTAGAGCAGGGTTATTACTGGCCCGATGTTTTCTATAATATCTGCTGCAGGATCTATTCTCCCGGAACAAGGATCGAATCCTTTTCTATGGAGGTTCTGAATAATAACAGGCCTCTTCTTAAAAACACCGGTCTTTCTCTTACTGAAAAGCTAGTAACTACCGGAGAAGTAAAAGATTATAAAAAGCTACTCTTACCTGGCGACTCGCTTTCAATAGATATCGAGACCAATTCAGGTGCGATTAACCGCATATCAGTTGACCTGGATGCAGATAATATGCCTCAGGCTTTCCGATCTACCGTGATCAGGGGAGAATTCGATGGTTTCAATACGATATGGACCCCTGTCGGTGAATTTTTTGGAACAGGCTATTCGCTTAATATTCACCATACATGGATGAATTTGAGGGATGAAAAAGGCAGAATGGAATCGTTCTGGATTATGCCTTTCCGCGATGAAAGCTCAATTGCTTTTATAAACTATGGGAATGATACAGTTGATCTCAAATGTTCTGTCGGTCTTTCACCCTATGTATGGAATGACCGGTCAATGTATTTTGGCGCGTCATGGCATGAATACTATGATATAAGGACAAGGGATGAGAACAATTCACCTTTTGATCTGAATTATATTAATCTCACCGGAAAAGGTTTATATGCAGGCGACCAGATTACGCTCTTCAATAACACATGGCACTGGTGGGGTGAGGGAGATGAAAAGATCTTCGTCGACGGCGAAAAATTTCCCTCCAGCTTCGGAACGGGGTCCGAAGACTATTATGGCTATTCTTTTGGCAGGCAGGAATCTTTTTCGCACCCTTTTTTATCGCAGCCTGCCGGGACCGGCAATATGTCGCGTGGGTTGACCGTGAACATGAGGCTCCGTTCGCTCGATGCAATACCTTTTACAAAATCAATAAGCTCCAACATTGAACTGTGGCACTGGGCAGATATCAGAATGAATTATGCGCTCACAACATTTTATTATGCGATCCCGCCCTTTAAGACTAATATTATACCTGATATTGAAAGTGTAAGAAGACCAGT
>CAYPKL010000074.1:0-2650 GCA_964411285.1 uncultured Rikenellaceae bacterium | reverse complement strand
CTGTCACACGCGGAGTTGACCTTTGGCTGCTGGCTAAAAAGGATGGACTCTGGAAAATTTCATCTATTGTTAACGAAGTAATTCCTGCCGGACAGGAACTACCGGATGAACCGGAGTGGAAGTTTTGATTGAGGACTTCCAATCGTGCGATTCTCCCTGTAATTACCAGTAATCCCTGCAATTATACTCCAGGCTCGCCAGCATGAACTCACCATAGCAGAAATCTTCATCAGGATGCTTGTAGATAAGCTTCGCTCCTGAAGGGAGATGATAACCGTTTATATCTGTATAACTTAATACGGGGGTGCACCACGGAAAGTTAAAGTAATTCTTGCCATCTGTTGTCTCGAACCTGTCGTTGCTGATAAAATTCACAAGTTCACCCTTCGCGTTAAAGAAGAGTGTCGCGGTTATAGAAATGGTGCCATTCGTGAATCTCGCACTGACACTCTCCGAATCAATTTCTTTCCACTCGATCCTCTTATCGATCAGCGATGCAGGAGCCATGAAACACATATCATTGAATACTGTAACCGTCTCACCCTGATCCATCTGCCACCCTTTTGCATCTGACACTGTAAAAAGACCCAGGATCTTTATCAACATTGTGGCTTTCTGATCACGGTAAATATGATTGCCCCTTGCCGGTATTCCCATCTTCTTCGCAACAATATGGAAAAGACGAGTCGGATCTTCCATAAAATTATATTGAACCGACCGAAGCGACATGAACTTTTCCCCGGGACCGGAGCGTATCCCTCCCCTGAACTCTGCGCGGAAATTCAAAATTTTTTCCTTTCCGATAACACCTGTCAGCAGGAGGTACTTCTTCACCGCAACTGGCAGATGTTGAATGTCGGCTTCCGTTAAAATCTGAGTTTGCTGTCCTTTTGTGCTTTCAAGAGCTTTTAAAACGGCTTTTCTATATTCTTTTTTCATAACTATATGATGTTAAAGCAAAAATAAATATTTCTGAACTATTCCTTTTACATTTGACCACAAGGTTCAGTAAAGGGCTGATAATAATTATTTGTTATTGCTAAATTAAAATATACTTCCATGAATATAGTGGTTCTCGATGGTTTTACATTGAATCCCGGTGACCTTAGCTGGGATGGGTTAAGAGCCGTTGGTGATCTGAAAATATATGACCGGACACCTTCTGACCAGATTTTTGAACGATCTGCTAAGGCTGACATTCTTTTGACAAACAAAGCCATTCTGACCGGGGACATTCTAAAGTCGCTACCCGGTCTTAAATATGTGGGGGTCCTTGCAACCGGGTACAATGTGATCGATATCGCTACGGCTGACCGGCTCGGGATAGTTGTCACCAACATCCCTTCATACAGTACAAGCTCTGTAGCACAGCTTACATTTGCCCTGATACTCGAATTTTATTTTCATGTGCAGAGACACAGCGATTCGGTGATGTCCGGAAAATGGTCCGGTTCAATCGATTTCACTTTTCGCGACTATCAGTTGACCGAACTGGCTTCAAAAACGCTGGGGATAATCGGATTCGGAAATATCGGGCGAAAGGTGGCCGAAATCGCGACCGCATTCGGGATGAATGTTATTGTATCATCAAGGTCCGGGAGTGATCAGACCCATGGTTTTCGCCATCCCCGGACAGGAATACCGGAATTGCTATCCTGTTCTGATATTGTTACCATTCATTGCCCCCTTACATCTGAAACAGCCGGAATGATTAACATCGGCAGTCTCAGGCTTATGAAAAAGAGCGCTCTGCTGATCAATACCTCGAGAGGCCCGATAGTTGTGGAAAAGGATCTTGCGGATGCTTTAAATGAAGGTATTATAGCCGGTGCAGGACTTGATGTTCTTTCAGTTGAACCACCGCATGAAGATAATCCTCTCCTGAAGGCAAAAAATTGCATTTTAACTCCCCATATTGCATGGGCGACCCTGGAATCAAGGAACAGACTAATGGAGACCGCCGTTCAGAATATCAGGGCTTTCTTAGCCGGATCTCCGGTCAATGTTGTGAACCAGCCCCTGAAACGTTGGAATTGATTCAAGTCAGCCGCTAAACCTGAGATTCCTGATTACTCACTTTCCTTTTCTTTTTGATACTCCAGGATGTTTCCCGGCTGACAATTGAGTACGTTGCAGATTGCATCAAGCGTTGTCAATTTAATTGCTTTTGCTTTACCTCTTTTTAAAATAGAGAGGTTGGATGCTGTTATGCCAACTAATTCCGAAAGCTCATTTAAATGCATCTTCCGCTTTGCAAGCATTACATCCAGATTGATAATGATAGCCATCTTTTTAAGATTTAATTACAGGCAAATATATTATTTAATATCGTATATCAATAATTTATTCTATGTATTTCAGCTATTTTTTTACCTATAACAATATCTTTTTAACAACGGGCCTTTCTAAGGACTTTGCAGACTTTATGGGCCTTATTAACTATTGCATCCGGTATCATTTTTAAGTAACGGGCTGCAGGTAATGATACCCTACCGGAAGAATACAGACCTGTAATCTAAACGCTGCCTCATGCTTCATGATTCATCTCCACAATTGATCCGTTAACAGTTTGTAATTTCTGCCTTATAAAAAACTTTTTCATGTGAGAATTGTTTAAACATAAAGTCACCGGGTAATATTCACAAATTAA
>CAYPKL010000073.1:0-2998 GCA_964411285.1 uncultured Rikenellaceae bacterium | reverse complement strand
TTTCGGCAAAAACAAGATAAACCACTCTCACCTGCTTTGATTCGCTGAAGCGGCTATACAGAATAATCGATTTTTTCCGGATTCTCGAATTGATACCAGCAGAACAGGGTTTTAGCATTTAATTTTCTTAAATTTACTTTTAATAAAATTTTTGAGATGGGACTTATTCAGATTGAAAACATGGAATTTTATGCCTTTCACGGGCATTTTAAGGAGGAACAGATAGTGGGAAACAAGTTTCTTGTAGACCTGACGATTGAAACCGATCTGAAAAAGCCTTCCGAAACAGATAATCTGAAGGATGCTGTGAATTATCAGCAGGCATATCAGATAGTAAAAAAGCAGATGGAAAAGAAATCATATCTTCTTGAAAACATTGCAGGCAGGATCCTCAATGCGATACATACAGAGATGAGTGGAATAAAAAAAGTTACTGTGAAAGTAGCGAAAATGAATCCTGCCATGGGAGGGAAAATAGGGTCGGTAAGTGTCATTATGGAGAAATAGGATAGGAATATTCCACTGGAAGCGCCATGAAATCAAAATTTAAAATTGTCAGAGCTTTCATCTTATTAATCGTTGCAATTTCGGGAAGTATTAAAATATCTGCCGGACCATTATACATAAATGAGATTCTTGCATCTAATACTGCTTATTATGCCGGTTATTATGTTGCCTATACCGACTGGATAGAGATCTATAATGAGGGTACATCTTCAATTAATCTTGGAGGTTATTTCCTCACTGATGATAAAACCAGGCCTGATAAATGGATGATACCTTCCGGTACTGTCATCGGTGCAAAAGGGTTTAAAATTTTCTATGCAGATGAGAGGAATTTTGAACTTCATACCAATTTCAAATTAAGTGTTGAAGGTGAATTTATCGGAATATATGACACACAGAAAACAGTTGTTGATTCAATTACTTATAAAAAGCAGAGGAATAATATTTCTTTCGGTCGCAGCAGTACAAGTCTTTCTGCATTTGGATATTTTCAGAAACCAACTCCTGATAATTCCAACGGAACAATTTCATATTCCATTATGCTTGAGAAGCCCCGCTTCTCATCCGAAAGCGGATTTTACTCTACGGCACTGTCTGTTACAGTAGCATCACCCGAAGGAGCTGTTATCAGGTATACCACAAACGGCTCAGAACCGCTCCAGTCTTCAGACATCTGTTCAGGGGCAATTAACATAGCAGCTACGACCTGCCTGAGAGCCAAAGCGTTTAGGGAAGGTTACCTTGAAAGTGAAATTGCAACTCATACCTATTTTATAGGAACAGAAAAGAGCCTTCCTGTTATATCGCTGGTAACAAATGCTGAAAATCTGTTCAGTGAGGCGTCGGGAATTTATGTTATAGGCACTAACGGAATACAGGCCGGTTGTTCAAGCACTCCGATGAACCTTAACCAGGATTGGGAACGTCCGGCAAATATTGAACTCTTTGATGAAGAAGGCAAGGTGCAGATTAATCAGCTTGCCGGGATAAAAATTTTCGGTGGCTGCTCACGCCAGCGTTATCCGATAAAATCTTTTGAGGTATTTGCACGCAGTATCTATGGCAAGGGTAGTTTTGACTACAAACTGTTCAAGACAGAAGATATTAACAAATTTGAGAGTTTTTTAATCCGCAGCAGCTCCGATGACCAGATGCAAACAATGTTCAGGGACGGTCTCGGACATACCCTCGTTTCAGATCTGAAGGTTGAGACACAGGCCTATCAGCCTGCCGTGGTCTATATTAACGGCCAGTACTGGGGAATTCATAATATCCGTGAAAAATACAATGAAGCATATTTTGAAGAACATTACGGGATAACCGAAAATAATCTGAATGTAATTAAGAATAATCCTTCGACGTCATATAATGTTGAAACCGGAAGCTCCGCCCATTATCTGAATATGCTTGCATATCTGTCGGCTCATGCCACCGACAATAACATTTACGAATACATGAACACTCAGATGGATATTGAGAGTTTCATCGACTATATGGCGTTACAGATTTATCTGAGTGCTGACGATTGGCCCGGTAATAACATCCGTTACTGGAGGGCAAATACCGGCAAATACGACCGCTGGCGTTGGGTTTGCTATGATTTGGACCAGGTGGTCCGGAGCAATAATACCCGCTGGAATTCAATACTGCTGGCAACAACTCCATATAATGGGAACAACTGGCCAAATCCGCCATGGTCCGTTGTCCTTTTCAATAATTTACTGAAAGGCAGCAGGTTCAGAAATGAATTCTTACAGCGTATTACTTTTTTAATGAATACTGCTTTCTCCCCGGAACAAATAATTCATGTTGTTGACAGCCTTCAGGATAAAATAAGCGGTGAAATGCCTTATCATATTCAACGCTGGGGAGGACAACTTGTTGCCGATCCGCTTAGGGAATCGTGGATCCAGCCCTTACCATCTTCGATTGAAGAATGGGAAAGAAACGTACAGGTGATGCGCAGCTTTGCTGTCTCCCGGCCCGATACGGCCATCAACATGCTCAAGCGCTTCTTTAAATTATCAAATGCCGTTGATATTACTGTAACCAACAATGATCCTGATAAGGGGTATCTCTATATGGGACCAAAACGGATTCCTGCAGATGTTCATACCGGAAAATACTTTGCCAACATTCCACTGGTGTTAAATGCAAAACCTAAACCGGGTTACCGGTTTTCGCGATGGGAAATCACCCAGTCGGGACTGCCATTAATAACAAATAATACAACTCCTTTAACTTTCTATCCTACAAAAAATGCCTCCATTGCTGCATTTTTTGAACCTGATACCGTTGGAACTGCCCCCGTTATAATTAATGAAGTAAATTATCATTCGGCCGATGAAGCCGATGCTGCCGACTGGATCGAGCTCTATAACAGGGCTGCATACAGTGTTGATATTTCAGGCTGGATCGTGAAAGATGAAAAAGATGATCATTCATTTGACATTCCTGAAAATGTTACCCTGCCCGTAAATGCTTATTATGT
>CAYPKL010000072.1:0-13124 GCA_964411285.1 uncultured Rikenellaceae bacterium | reverse complement strand
GAAGTCAGGTCAGAAGTCAGAAGATCTTAAGGTGACTATAGCGGCGGGGTTCCACCTCTTCCCATTCCGAACAGAGAAGTTAAGCCCGCCATCGCCGATGGTACTGCGTTAGTGGGAGAGTAGGTAGTCGCCGACTTTAATAAAAAGCCTTTCAGGAAACTGAAGGGCTTTCTTGTTAATAACCCGGCAATTCTAAAAGGGTGATAAGCGTTCCGGATCCAGTCTTGTTTATTCTGATTTAAAATATCTATATTTGATTTTATACACTTCTACTATGAAATTATTTTCCGACCAGGATATTGAAGAAACTGGCAGACTTTATATTCCAGAAGGAACTATTATCGAAGAAACTTTACTGAGGATCATTAAATATAAAAGACTGAATCAGGTCTATACAGAACTCTATGGCAAAGACCCAATACTCCTTATAAACTCACTGCTTGACGAACTTGAACTGAAATATGACCTGCCGGATGATGACCTTGAAAACATACCTCCGGAAGGTAACTTTGTTACTGTCTCAAACCATCCTTACAGGGGAATCGATACAATGCTTCTCTACAAAATCTTCTATGAAAAACGACCGGATTTTAAAATAATGGCAAACTATACCCTTCAAAGTATAGAACCTCTGAATGATATAATACTACCAGTAAGCGATTCCGAAACGACAGGTAATACAAAATCTTCGTTCAGCGGCACAAAAGAAGGAATAATTCATCTTAAAAATAACCATTGCCTGGGTATCTTTCCGGCAGAAGAAAGTTCATCACAGTATGTGGTTTCCCCTATTATTCTTGATAAAGAATGGCAGAATCCGGCACTTAGATTTATAAAAAATGCTAACCTCCCGGTTATTCCTGTTTATTTCCATGGTACACAGTCGCGACTGTTATATATATTCCGGAAAATCAATCCGCTAATGCGGCTCGCTGACCTTCCGGATGAAATTCTGAATAAAAAGAACAGAATAGTCAAAATCAGAATCGGATCACCGGTAACAGTAAAAGAACAGTCAGAATTTAAAGATGTTTCACAATATGGACGGTACCTCCGATCAAGGACCTATTTATTAGGGTCAACTCTTGAGGTAAAGAGATTCTACAATCTGAAACCACTAAGTAAAAAACTAAATACAGAACCTGTTGCGAAACCGGTTTCAGGTCAGAAACTGAAGAATGAATTCCAAAGAATCAGGTCAGAATATGAACTTTTTACAACAAAAAACTATTCGGTAATCTGTACTCCGACTCCTGTAATCCCTGAAATAATAAATGAAATAGGACGATTAAGAGAACTGACTTTCAGAGAGGTTGGCGAAGGAACTAACAAAAGTACTGATATAGATGAATACGATCTGTATTTTAACCATCTTTTTATATGGGATAATGATGCAGACAGGATTGTGGGAGCCTACAGGATCGGAAAAGGTAAGGATATCGCAAATATGTACGGCATAAAAGGTTTCTATATCAACTCACTCTTTAAAATAAAGAAAGACTTTTTACCTGTATTGAAGGAATCACTTGAACTTGGCAGATCATTTATTGTAAAAGATTATCAGAAGAAAGCAATTCCCCTGTTCATGTTGTGGAAAGGCATAATGATGTTCCTTCTCAGGAATCAGGAATACCGCTACCTGATAGGGCCTGTAAGCATAAGCAATGATTTCTCAAGATTCTCAAAAAACCTTATTGTTAACTTTATCAGAACCTATTTTTATGAGGAAGATAAGGCAAAGCTGATAATTCCAAGAAAGAATTTTGTTGTCAGACAGGATAAAATGGTTGACCAGGAAATTTTTATTGATGTAGCTGACCATGATATCAATAGAATCGAACGGATTATTATGAATGTTGAGCCAGGCTACAGAATTCCGGTCCTTCTCCGCAAATATCTTGAAATTAACGGGAAGATAATAGGATTCAATATTGATCCCAAATTCAATGATTGCCTGGACGGGTTACTAATACTTGACCTTTATAATTTACCTCCGGATTATATCAGAGGTTTGTCAAGGGAAATGAATGATGAATCAGTTTTTGAACGGTTCAGGTTATAATCTTACCTGAAAATCATTAGTAAAACTTATACCTTTTGTCTTCAATTTTAGCTGCTTTCCGCAAAGCATCATAAGCTTCATAGCTTCCTCTCATTTGAAAGGTGGTTAAAAGCCTGTCTTTCAGTAAGGCGGCATCTTCGTTTAAAGACGGGGTTATGTTGTTGACAATTATCATGAAAACTCCGTTATCGCCTTTGACAGGACCGGCTATAACTCCCTGCTTTGCAGCAGAAGCAGCCGCAATTAAAGAAGGTTCACTTCCTGCATCCGGAATTGAATAAGACCTGAAATTTATCTGGGTTGCCTCCTTTACTGCCAGACCCATTGATACAGCCAGATCGTCCAGGGTAATACCATCCTTAATATTTTTAGCAAATTCTGCAGATAAAATTTCAGCTTTTTTGTCTTTAACAAGTATGAACCTGATATCATTCTCAACATCTTTCATCGCAGCAATTCCTTCTTCCTGTACTTTAGTGCAATAAGCTACCACATATTTATCGCCAACTTCAAATACAGCCTGCTGGCTATTATCAAGGACAATCTTGTCCTTCTCGGTCTGAAAAAGTGAAATTATGAGACTTCTGGGATTTTCAAGTCCGGGTAAAGTTTTTTGCTGGGGAGTAACATCGTTCGCAATCCGTTTTGCAAGCCCCTGGGCTGCAACAGCCTGATTGAACTTTTCATAAGTTGAATTCGTCCCTGCAAACTGACTTGCTTCACTGTAAAATCGCTGATTAGTCAATGAACCGGGAATGATTTTCCTGTCAATGATTCCTATATTATACTTCCTGGTATTTTTCGATTGCGCAAGTATTTCAATAATGTGCACACCAAAGGTGGTTTCAACAGTCAGAATGTCGCCTTTTTTACCAGAAAAGCAAGCATTATTGAAAGGAACAACCATCCTGCCTTCGGTAAACCATCCAAGATCACCTCCCAGCTGGGCCGAACCATTATCATCGGAATTAGACATGGCCAGCATTGCAAATGAAGTTCCTGACTTAATAAGCTTAATAAGGCTGTCAGCCTGGGTGACAGCTTGTTTGAGCGACCTCTTTGAGCCCGGTGATAAAAGAATGTGACGTGCATGAACAGAATCAGCTCTGTCAGCAACTGCCAGAATTTTTGCAAGTTTTAATGTGCCATCTTCATTGTAGGGCCCAAAAATCACTTTTGTGTTTCCTTCTTTTACAAAATCGCTGAGATTGGCAGGTACCTGACTTAATGGTGTGAAAAATCCGACGTGCCTCGAATCAGCAGTAAGATTAATAAACTGTTCGGGATCAGCTGCCTCTGCAAATTCGGTTTTTGCTTTATTTATCCATTCCTCCGCCTGTTTTATATCTTCTTCAGAAGGAACTACATCAAATGTAACATATTCAATATCCCGCAGAGCTGTTCTTTTAAAATTCTCCTTATGCTTTGAGTAATACGATTCAATATCACCCTGAGAAATCTTAACAAGTGAATCTGCAACTGAGGCATAATTCTTTATAATGTAACTGAAATCAACCGTAGAAGCAGCCAGATTTTTATCAAATTCAGCCTGCTTTGAAGTTACAAAAAGGCCTTTTGAAACAAGTGAATTATATTTTGTACCCATCCTGTCATTTACTATCTCATTCTCAAAAAACAGCCAGTATTTTTTTGCTGTTTCGTCGGTCTCAGTCTGTTTAAGGAAATTAACAAGAAATGATTTATTGAAGGTTCCGGTCTCGCGGTCAGTAAAAAGCTGAGTAACAATAGGGTGAGGATTACTGCCAAGAACAAGCTCATCAACTTCTTCACTGCTGACACCTATCCCCAGTCTCTTATATTGTTTGTCAAGGACTTTTTCCCTTATTATCTGCTGCCAGGTCTGTTCTCTTACAGATTCTACCGTAGCTTCATCCGGACTTGAGTTTCCGGATAATTTATAAATCTCAAGGAGATTTTGAACTTCCTGCTCATAATCCTGATAAGAAACAGTTTCCTCACCAATCTTACCTACTTCGTAATATTTCTTTGCTTTAAGTCTTTGTCCTCTTCCATTTCCGAAGAAATCACTGATGACAAATATGAATAGCGAAAGACCTATGAGTGCTGCAACTAATACTCCTGCTTTTTCCCTTAAAAATTGAAGTGCTGACATTTATTGAACTATTTTTTAGAATAATTATACCTTTTAAAATTCAGGCGACAAATATAACAAATTTCCTTTAATAAAATCGGGTCTATTTATTTGCCTGAATCTAATCAGCTTAATCATTTAATTAAACCTGACCGTTTCTTTAAAATATCAGGGTGTTGTCTGAAAAAAGACTATATAATTTAGTCAAGGAACATAAAATAAAGGGGTGTATGTTGAAAAAAAAGATAAAAAGTGCAAATATATATGTAAAAATATAGGGCTAATTAAAATAAATGCATATTTTCGCAAGAAAAAATCAAATATGGCAGAACTTAGATTTAGTGCATTAAAAGAATTATTCAACAGAAAACCTGTTGTGAACAATTCACCTGACAAAATTGTGTCAAAATACTTTGGCACAAATGTATTTGACCTCCATAAGATGGAGCATTACCTTTCCGCAGAAGCTTATAAGCTGGTAAGGCACGCGATAGAAGAGGGTAAATCATTGACCAGGGCGGAAGCTAATCAGGTAGCCATTGGTCTGAAAGCATGGGCACTTGAAAGAGGAGCGACACATTATACACACTGGTTTCATCCATTAACTGACGGAACAGCTGAGAAGCACGATGGATTTATAGAGCGGGGCGACAGAGGGCATGTGGTGGAGAACTTCTCAGGAGAGGTGCTTGTACAATCAGAACCCGATGCATCAAGTTTTCCCAGCGGTGGTATTAGAAATACTTTTGAAGCACGCGGGTATACTGCATGGGATGTATCATCTCCTGTTTTTATTGTGGGAACAACTCTTTGTATCCCTACTATCTTTGTTTCTTATACAGGTGAAGCCCTTGATTATAAGGCGCCTTTGCTCAAAGCCCTTTCCGAACTCGACAGGGCGGCAACTAATGTTTGCCAGTACTTCGACAAAGATGTAACAAAAGTTATTGCAACACTTGGCTGCGAGCAGGAATATTTCCTGGTCGATGAAGCTTTATATTATGCCCGTCCCGATCTGGTCCTTGCCGAGAGAACCCTGATGGGCCATCCGTCAGCTAAAGACCAGCAGCTGTCTGACCATTATTTTGGATCAATCCCTGAAAGAGTTATGAGCTTTATTGAGGATTTTGAGTGTGAAGCATACAAACTTGGAATCCCCGTAAAGACACGTCATAACGAAGTGGCGCCTAATCAGTTTGAATGTGCACCCATATATGAAGAGGTCAACCTGGCTGTGGATCATAATCAGCTTCTTATGGATATCATGAAACGTGTGGCCAGGCAGCATAAGTTCAGGGTTCTTTTCCACGAAAAACCTTTTGCTGGTATTAACGGTTCAGGCAAGCATAACAACTGGTCGATGGCAACCAGTACCGGCAAAAACCTTCTTTCCCCGGGGAAAAATCCAAAAACAAATCTTCAGTTTCTTACTTTTCTTGTCAACGTAATCAAAGCAGTCAATGACAACAATGAGCTTATAAGGGCTTCAGTAATGAACGAATCAAATTCGTATCGTCTTGGCGGACATGAAGCCCCTCCGGCAATAATCTCAGTGTTTCTGGGCAGCTATCTGATTAAAATGCTTGACAGTATTGTTAATAAAGTGACTGACAAAAAGATGACTCCGGCACAGAAGACCGAGCTTAAACTTGGAATTGGCAAAATACCTGAAATACTTCTTGATAACACCGATCGGAACCGTACATCGCCATTTGCTTTTACCGGAAACAGATTCGAATTCAGAGCTGTCGGATCTTCAGCTAACTGCAGCGCATCGATGATAGTTCTTAATGCTTCTGTAGCCCACCAGCTTACAAAGTTTAAAAAAGAAGTTGACCATATAGTTAAAAAAGACGGAAACAAGGATGAGGCAATTTTCCAGGTACTCAAGAAATATATTATTGAATCACAAAGAGTACTTTTCGAAGGTGATAATTACAGCAGGGAATGGCACCTTGAGGCCTCCAGAAGAGGGCTGGCAATCACTCCCGGTGTTCCTGAATCATTAAAATCATATCTGACAGCCAATTCTAAAGAAGTATTAATCGGGTCAGCTATATTCTCTGAAAAAGAACTGGAGAGCCGGGTTGATGTTGAATTTGAAAAATTCACAAAAAAAGTTCAGATTGAAGCAAGGGTAATGGGTGACCTGGCTATTAACCATATTATACCTACAGGAATCAGATATATGACAACTTTAATTGATAACGTGAAAGGGCTTAAGGAGATTTTTAACAAAGAAGAGTTTGAAAAACTGGCTGCTGACAGCAAGGAGTTAATAATTACAATTTCTGATCATCTGACTGCCATTAAGCAGCTTGAAAATTCAATGGTTGAGGAAAGAAAGAAAGCCAATGTGATAGAAGATTCATTTAAAAAAGCTAAAGAATATGAAAAGAAGGTGAAACCATATCTTGAAGAAATCCGATATCATATCGATAAACTGGAATTAATAGTAGATGATGAAATATGGCCTCTTCCTAAATACAGGGAGCTGCTGTTTACCAGATAATTGGTGGCGCATATTATCCTTGGAACGATACAGGGCAGCTGTTTATTCAGGTGCCCTGTTTCATTTAAAAAAATATTAATGCCATGGCAACGTTAAATAATATAATGCCATAATTACTTAAATTGATTACTTTTATTGCCAAATAGAACACCAGGTTATGAAACGACTGATATTACTTATTATAATACTGACGTTTGCATTTATGCCCGATTCAGCGGCTCAGAAACGAAAAGCAGAACGGGCTTATGCTTCATTTGAGGCCGGAGAATATTTCGATGCGATTGATCAGTTCAAGGATGCATACTCAAAAGCAAGAAAAACTGACAAGGCTGGCAGAACTGAACTTGGATACATGATTGCAGAATGCTACAGGCTTACGAATGATCCAAAAAATGCAGAGACATGGTACAGGATGGCTGTTAAATCGGCATTTTCAAAACCCGAAGCCGAGTATAGGCTTGCCGAATCGTTAAGAAAAAACGGCAAATATCAACAGGCAATTGAAGAACTTAAAAAGTATAAACAGATTGCACCTTCCGATTCAAGAGCCGATCAGGATATCAGAGCGTGTGAGCTTGCTCTTGAGTGGCAAAGAAATCCGGACCCATACAGGATTGAAGAACTAAAGGATCTGAATTCAAGAGAATCTGATTTCAGCGCTGTTTACGGTCGCGATGACTTTGGTGTGATTTATTTTACCTCCTCCCGCGACGATGCTGCAGGAAATAAAACACATGGAGCCACCGGGCAGAGTTTTACCGACATTTTTGAAAGCAGACTGGATAAAAAATCAAAGTGGAGCACCCCCGTCCCGGTAGAAAGTCTCAATAGTGAGTTTGAGGACGGAACAGCTTGCTTTTCATCGGATTATACGGAGATTTACTTTACAAGATGCGAGGCTGGAAAACGTGAAAAAAAGGGTTGTGTGATTATGTACTCAAAAAAAACAGGTGATAGTTGGAGTAAACCACAGGACCTGAAAATTTTACCGGATTCCATGGTTGCTGCACACCCAGCATTGTCTGATGACGGGCTCACCCTCTATTTTGTTTCCGACATGCCCGGAGGTAGCGGATTAAAGGATATTTATGTTTCAACAAATGGCGGGGATAATTCTTCATGGTCAACTCCGCGTAACCTTGGTCCTGACATAAACACTGGCGGAAATGAACTTTTTCCCAATGTAAGAGATGACGGCAATCTTTATTTTGCCTCCGACGGAAGAATAGGAATGGGTGGACTTGATATTTTTAAAGCCGTACCCCAGCCTGACGGTTCATGGGTCGTAACAAATATGAAGTCGCCAATTAACAGCTCTGCAGACGATTTTGGAATTAGTTTTGAAAAAGGAAATGAGCGGGGATTATTTAGTTCGACAAGAAAAGGGAAAGGAGATGATGAACTCTATACATTTGAACTGCCACCTTTGAAGTTCAGCATCACAGGTCTTGTAAAGGATGAAAAGACCGGAAGCCCTATTTCAGGCTCTGTTGTACAGCTTATCGCAAGTGACGGATCTAATCTGCAGGCAGAAACAGGTAATAGCGGAGATTTTAAGTTTGCACTTAAACAGGATGTTGACTATATATTCCTCGCTTCAAAAAGAGGGTATCTAAACGGTAAGGAAAAAGAGACAACAAAAGGACAGGAAAAGAGCCGCGACTTTATGGTTTCAATTCTGCTGACCGCTATTGATAAGCCAATTGAACTGCCAAATATTTTCTATGACTTCGGGAAATGGGATCTGCGACCCGAATCAATGGTCTCACTTGACAAGCTTGTCGAAACCCTTAACGACAACCCGAATGTAACTATTGAGCTTATGTCACATACAGATTCCCGCGACACTGAAGAATACAACCAGGATCTTTCACAGAAAAGGGCCCAGTCGGTTGTTCAATACCTTATTGAGAAAGGAATTGAATCTGAGCGGCTTTCACCAAAAGGTTACGGAGAATCTAATCCTAAAGTTGTTGATGCCGCAATAGCCTCACAAAATCCATTTTTGAAAACAGGCACCTCACTTTCGGAGCAATATATAAGTAGCCTGGCCAGTGAGGAACAAAAAGAGATTGCGCACCAGATAAACAGGAGAACAGAATTCAGGGTACTGAGAACGGATTATGAAGCGCCAAAATAGCGTATCCGTCAATCATATGCGGTTCCAAACGACCATTTAAATTAATAGTATTACGTATGAAAAGCATGATATCTTCTTTTATTCTGGTTCTCACAACAACATTAACTCTCTTTGCCTCCAACCCAATTCGTGTTCTGGTTATTACCGGCGGACATGATTATAAGGCAGAACAATTTAACCGGATGCTTTCAAGTCTGGGACCATCTATAACCTATCAGATCGCTGAACTGCCAGGCGCTTATGATATGTTTAAACCAGAAAACAGGGATAAATATGATGTTCTGGTTTTTTACCACATGTGGCAGAAAATTACTGAAGAACAGTCAACAGTTTTTGCTGATTGCATCAGACAGGGAAAACCGCTTGTTACACTTCATCACAGTATCTGCGCATTTGATGATTGGCCTGAATACTGGAACATTATCGGCGGAAAATATTTTCACAAAAAAACAACTTTTAAAGGAAAAGAATACGCACCTTGCTCATATATACATGATATTAACTTTAATGTTAAAATCGCTGACAGTAGACACCCTGTCACTGCAGGATTAAGGGATTTTCCGGTTTTCGATGAAACATATAAAGGATATTATGTTGCGGAAGATGTGACTCCCTTGCTCTCTACCGATGAACCTACAAGTACACCTGTCATAGGGTGGGCAAAAAATTACGGAAAAGCCAGAGTGGTAGTCCTTCAAAGCGGACATGACGTCCCGACATTTGAAAACCCAAATTTCAGAAGGCTGTTGAAACAATCTATAGAGTGGGTACATAAGAAGTAACAAAGTTCAGGCACTGAAAACCACGACGTTGTCCGTTTTTTCTATCTTTGCCTGCATATCAGTCACCGAATGTCCAGCGAATCAAAATACAGCAAGAGAGGTGTTTCATCATCCAAGGAAGATGTACATTCAGCAATAAAAAACATTGATAAAGGACTCTACCCATATGCTTTCTGTAAAATAGTGCCCGATATGCTGGGTGGCAATCCTGAATACTGCAATATTATGCATGCAGATGGGGCGGGTACAAAATCTTCACTTGCTTATATTTACTGGAAAGAGACTGGGGATATGTCGGTTTGGAAAGGAATTGCGCGGGATGCAATTGTCATGAATACAGATGATCTTATATGTGTGGGGGCTTTTGATAATATACTGCTTTCATCTACTATCGGAAGAAACAAAAACCTTATTCCCGGTGAAGTTATTTCATCAATAATAAATGGAACGGAAGAAGTGTTGGATGAACTTCGGAATCTTGGAATAGGAATTTGGTCTGCTGGCGGAGAAACTGCCGACCTTGGTGATCTTGTACGTACAATTGTAGTGGATTCAACTGTGGTTGCCAGGCTGAAGAGGTCAGATGTTATTTCCAACCATAACATAAAGGCAGGAGATATTATTATCGGACTGTCATCATATGGTCAGACAAGCTATGAAGATGTGTATAACAGCGGAATTGGGAGCAACGGACTGACCTCCGCAAGGCATGATGTTTTTGCACATTACCTGGCAACCAGATACCCCGAAAGTTACGACACTAACCTTCCTTCTGACGTTACCTATTCAGGCTCTTTATTGCTTACAGACCCGATAGCCGGAATTGGTACCGCCGCAGGAAAATTTGTTCTTTCACCTACCCGCACTTATGCTCCTGTTATAAAAAGAGTTCTTGAAACCATGCGCGGGGAGATCCATGGGATGGTACATTGTTCCGGAGGAGGGCAGACTAAAATTATGCATTTTATTAAAGAAATGCATATAATTAAGGATAATATGCATCCTGTTCCTCCTTTGTTTAAAATTATTCATGAACAATCAGGTACACCATGGCAGGAGATGTACAAAGTATTTAATATGGGGCATAGATTTGAGATTTATACAGGTGAAAAGAATGCAGGAGATATAATGAACATTGCAAATGGATTTAATCTTGAAGCCAAAGTTATAGGACATTGTGAAGCCTCGGATAAGAAGAAACTTACAATTATTTCAGAGTTTGGTTCATTTACTTACTAAGCTTGCTTCTCAATACCCACTTTGGGGGGAGTTTGATCTGTTTGAACCCCACCGCGATACTGAATTCTTAAACAGTTTCCCCTTTGCACCTTTGAGCCTTTTTATTATCTTTGCACCCTGAAATATATGGCAGATGGCAAGTAATTTGATATTGGAAAAGCTGGAGGGTGTAAAATCCAGATTCATGGATGTGGGCGAGCTTCTTACTCAGCAGGATGTGCTTTCAGATATGGAAAGATATATTAAGCTGAACAAAGAATTCAAAGATTTGCAGCCCATTATTGAAGCTTATGAAAGTTATAAACTTGCTTTATCCAATATTTCCAGCACCAAAGAATTACTGTCAACGGAGAAAGATGACGAAATGAGGGAGATGGCAAAAGCTGAATTGGACCAGCTAATTACAAAAATCCCTGAAATGGAGGAAGAGATAAAACTTCTTCTTATTCCAACCGACCCTGAAGATGATAAGAATGCTGTTATGGAGATAAGGGCTGGAACAGGTGGTGATGAGGCCAGTATATTTGCAGGGGATCTCTTCAGAATGTACTCTAAATTCTTCGAGCAAAAGGGCTGGAAATCTGAAACTAATAATTATTCATTAGGCACTGCCGGGGGATACAAGGAGATAGTTTTAAGTGTTTCCGGTGAAGGTGTTTATGGATTAATGAAATATGAATCAGGAGTTCACAGGGTCCAGAGAGTACCACAGACCGAAACTCAGGGAAGAATACATACATCTGCTGCATCCATTGTCGTTTTACCTGAAGCGGATGAATTTGATGTTGAAATAAAGAGTGACGATATCCGGAAAGATACCTATTGTTCATCAGGGCCGGGAGGACAATCAGTCAACACAACCTACTCTGCGATACGGCTTACTCATGTTCCAACGGGTATTGTGGTCACCTGTCAGGACGAAAAATCGCAGATAAAGAACTATGAAAAAGCGCTAAAAGAGCTTAGAACAAGACTCTATAATCTTGAGTATCAAAAGTATCTGGATGAAGTCTCTCGTAAAAGGAAAACTATGGTGTCAACGGGCGACAGATCCGCTAAAATCCGTACCTACAATTATCCCCAGGGCAGAATGACTGATCACAGGATCAATCTTACAATGTATAATCTTCCATCGATACTTGATGGAAATATTCAGGAAATAATTGATAAGCTGCAGATGGCCGAAAATGCAGAGCGTCTTAAAGAGAGTAATATTTAAAAGGGAAAAAGATGAATTATTCCGGATTATTCGGGAACATCATTAAAAAGCGTTCATTCCTATGCGTTGGTTTGGATCCGGAAATTGAGAAAATCCCCTCCGCCCTTCTTGGTTCGGAAGATCCGGTTTTTGAGTTCAACAAACGGATAATCGATGCAACATGCAGGTATACGGTAGCATATAAGCCTAATGTAGCCTTTTATGAGACTAATGGAATCAAGGGCTGGATTTCCCTTGAGTCAACCTTGAATTACATAAAAAAAGAGTACCCTGATATTTTTGTTATTGCTGATGCTAAACGAGGCGACATTGGAAACACCTCAAGAATGTATGCAAAGGCTTTTTTCGAAAAAATGAATTTCGATGCAGTAACAGTGGCGCCCTATATGGGTGAAGATTCCGTTACACCGTTTCTTTCATATAAAGACAAATGGGTTGTTCTTCTTGCCCTTACTTCCAATAAGGGAGCGGATGATTTTCAATACCATTTTGAAAACAGCAACAGGTTGTTTGAGAGAGTTCTTTCAGTCTCACAGAAATGGGGATCTGTTGATAATCTCATGTACGTTGTTGGAGCGACACGTGCTGAAATGCTGAAGGAGATCCGGCAGATTGTCCCTGACCATTTTCTTCTTGTTCCCGGAGTAGGTGCGCAGGGGGGTAGCCTGAAAGATGTTGCCAGATATGGAATGAACAGCAAATGCGGACTGCTGGTCAATTCATCGCGGGGGATTATTTTTGCCGACAATTCTGAAAATTTCGACAAAGCGGCTGGAGAAAAGGCAAAGGAAATCCAGGCTGAAATGGAGGGTTATCTCTCTCAGCATAAGCTAATTTAATATAGGTTTTAAATGATTTGATGTGGATTGCTTCGTCGTCACGCTTAGGCGTGCCTCCTCGCAATGACCGTGCCCCATTTAACATTACGTCCTTCACCATATAAGTTACCTGCTTATTGGAACAGTCATTGCGAGGAGCGTAGCGACGAAGCAATCTTTTTCCCCATCCCCGACATATTATTTAAGTACAATTCGTATCTTTATATTCTCGCTGATTA
>CAYPKL010000071.1:0-5034 GCA_964411285.1 uncultured Rikenellaceae bacterium | reverse complement strand
ACCCAGCTTATTGCAGGCATGGTCTTTCTTTATGGCATATATGTTATTATTCACGGCCACCTGACACCCGGCGGCGGTTTTGCCGGCGGTGTGATTATGGCCGGATCATTCATTCTGCTGATACTGGCTTTTGGCAGTGATTTCATGAAACTTACAAAAGAAGAATCAGGATCAACATTATATGAGAATCTTTCAGTACTTGTTGTGGTCTTTCTTGCAGTCTCCGGATTGCTTACGGGAGCAGGGGTCTTTTTTCTTAACTGGCTCCCTAAAGGAACAACAGGTCAGCTTGTCAGTGCGGGCATGCTGCCGCTTTACAATATTTTCGTCGGGATTGAAGTTGCCGCTTCAATCCTCACAATCTTTCTGGCTCTGATGATATTTAAAGAAGAAACATCGGAATGATAGTCTATTGGCTCTGCTTTTTATTGTTTCTGGTCGGACTCTATGGTGTGATTACAAGGAGAAACCTGGTTAAGATCGCTATCTCCCTTTCTATCATGGAATGCAGCACCTTTCTGTTTTTTGCACTAATCGGTTATATCGACGGGGGCGTTGCACCGATAGTTGATCCTGCGGATCCGGTTAAAATTTATGTCGATCCGCTGCCTCAGGCTCTGGTGCTTACAGCTATCGTAATAGGCCTGGCCACAACGGCCATGTTGATGGCAGTAATTATCAGACTTTATAGAAAATACGGAACTTTCGATATCAGGGAGATTAATAACTTAAGGGGATAAACTATGAATCCTTTGATTCCATTATTTGTTGTGATTCCTCTTTCAGGAGCTTTTCTGATAATGATCCTCGGAAGATATATTACCGGACTGAGCAGATATCTGACTTCATTGATTCTGCTCATACTGGTTATCTTCAGTATTCAATCACTAATAACAACCGGAGAGAACGTATCAATCTATAAAGTCGGCGGGTGGGAACCCGTGAACAAAATTCCAATAGGCATTTATATGGTCATGGATGGCTTTACTGTGATAATTCTGTGCATAATAAATATAATTGGATTCTTATCTGCTTTTTATTCAATTTCTTACATAAAAAAATTTACTGCTGAAAATTTCTTTTACGCCCTTTTCTGTCTTATGATCGGAGGAATGAACGGTGTAGTGTTAAGCGGAGATATATTCAATATTTATGTTTTTCTCGAGATTTCAGCAATCTCATCCTATGCTCTTGTTGCATTCGGCGTCGAAAAAAATGAACTTGAAGCTTCATTTAAATACCAGGTACTTGGTGGTCTGGCCTCATTCCTGATTCTGTTCGCCATCGGACTTTTATACTGGAAAACAAAGACTCTGAATATTGCAGACATCAAAGAGGTATTAAATACAGGTTACGACACCACCTATTATCTTTTTGTTCAGATCTTATTATTGAGCGGTTTCGGATTGAAAGCAGCCATGATACCGTTCCATGCATGGCTGCCCGATGCTCATTCATCAGCCCCCTCTCCTATTTCGGCAATGTTGTCGGGTGTCTTTATAAAGGCTGTAGGGGTGTATGTGATCATCAGGTTGTTCTTTAATATGTTTATCATAACCGAAGGAGTGTCAGTTCTTATCACAGTACTTGGTACTTTGTCGATGGTGATCGGAGTTTTTCTGGCAATCGGACAGTGGGACATAAAAAGGCTTCTTGCTTATCACAGCATCAGCCAGATGGGTTATGTTATTCTTTCTGTCGGCATTGGAATGATACTTATTTCCCGGGGGGTAAGGCCTGATATTGCATCCCTTGCAATTGCAGGAGGACTTTTCCACCTGTTGAACCATGCAGCCTTCAAGGGATTGCTTTTCCTTAATGCCGGCGCTATTGAATATACAACCGGTACCCGCGATCTCAACCAGATGGGTGGACTTGCAAGATCGATGCCTGCAACATCAGCGACATCATTTATAGCATCCATGTCAATTTCCGGAATACCTCCCTTTAACGGGTTCTTCAGCAAGCTCATTATAATTATTGCAGCCATAATGGCCAGATTCTATCTTCTTGCCTTTCTGGCGGTTATTGTTAGTATTATAACACTGGCATCATTTCTGAAATTTCAACGGTATGCTTTCTTTAACAAGTCTGAGGTTAAGATTGACAAGAAAATAAAAGAGGTCCCCTTCCCCATGGTATTCAGTATGATAATTCTAAGTTTACTCTGTGTTGCTTTAAGCCTTCTCGCTTTCCCGGGAATAAGGGAAGCTGTACTTGATCCTGCAATAAACATTCTGACGGATCCTTTAAAGTATTCTTCAAATATAATCGGAATCTAAAATGAGATACGTTACAGTATTTATACTATCACTTATTTTCTGGCTTCTGCTTACTTTCAGGATCACACTCCCCAATTTAATTGTGGGTTCTGCAGCTTCCCTGATTTGTTCAGCAATATTTACAAGATTTTTTATAAGTAATGTTTACAAACTGTTGCAGCCGCACCGTTATTTCTGGTTTATTGTTTATCTGTTCGTTTTTATCTGGGAATGCATTAAGGCAAATTTCGACGTAGCCTACAGGGTTCTGCATCCTGCAATGCCTATACGTCCAGGAATTGTAAAGGTCAGAACCACCCTAAAATCGGATCTGGCGAAAGCATTGCTGGCAAACTCAATAACTATGACGCCGGGAACAATCGCCGTTGATATAATTGGTGAATATCTGTACATACACTGGATCTATGTCAGATCAGAAGATCCTGAAATTTATACAGGTATGATAACCGGGGCTTTTGAAAAATATATTAAAAGGATCATCGAATGAGCGAATATCTGAATATATTGCTTTACATCCAGATCGGGCTGAGCAGCGTATGCCTGTACAGGATAATAAGGGGCCCGTCGATACCCGACAGGATGGTAGGGATTGATATTTTCGGCATACTTGTAGTCGGAATTTGTGCTATAATATCCATTCAGACAGAGAAATCGTTTATTCTTGATATTGGAATAGCCTGGATCATTCTTAGCTTCATTGGCACTTTGACCCTGGCAAAATACCTTACAGGAAAAAAACTTAATGAATAATATGATCAGTCTAATATTCATAACCACAGGCATTATTTTCAATATGCTGGGATGTATCGGAATCATCAGGCTTCCTGATACTTATAACAGACTTCAGGCAGCAACAAAATGTGTTACACTGGGTTGCTGCAGCATACTTCTGGGTGTTGCGTTCCATTTTGGATTCAGTGATGCCAGTACCAAAGCGCTTGTTGCTATCCCAATACTTTTTTTTGCTTCTACTGTCGGAGCTCACGCGCTCATAAGGGGAACATACCATTTTGGCATTAAGCTCGGAGATAAGACCGTGAAGGACGATTATAAGGAGACATTAGAATGAGATATCCGAAAGTCAGAGAATTACGGGAGGCAGTAGTTTCGCTTTTTACTCCTGCCTATACTTCAAAATTTCCAGCTGAACCGCATATTCCGTTCGAAAAATTCAGGGGTAAGCCTGTTGTTGACAACGAAAATTGTGTTGGCTGCGAAACATGTGCAAATGTATGTCCTCCAAAAGCTATAACCTTTACCGACGACAAAGAAAAAGGCATTAGAATAATTAAGCGGGATTACGGTAAATGCATTTTTTGCGGACAGTGTCAGGATCATTGCATCACAAAAAAGGGGGTTGCATTATCTGACAAGATTTTTGATATGGCTGTTTTTGACAGGGGAAAGATTATTGAATACCAGGAAAAAGAGCTTCTTATCTGCGAAAACTGCGGTGCGGTGATTACAACCAAAGAACATCTGCATTATATGCACCGGAAACTTGGCCCCAGGGCATTTTCATCAATCCTGAATCTAAACCTGCTAAACCAGAAACTTATGCTTGCCGAGGGGCAGGACATCGGTACCGGAATAACCGACGGACTGAAAAGGAAGGATATGTTCAATGTCATCTGCCCGAACTGTCTGAGGCAGGTCCTGGTTAAATACTTATTTAAAGGTGCCTGAATCCATTAAAAAGATCCTTGCAGGGAAAGACAAAAAGAAACTCTTTGTAGGTATCGGAAACCTCCTCAGAATCGATGATGGTGTTGGTGTTTATATAAGCACCAGGATAAATCCGGCACCCGGCATTTCTATTCTTACTGTTGAAGCAAGCATCGAAAACTATATTGGCAAAATAAACTCACTGAAACCCGACATTCTGATACTTGTTGATGCTGTGGATATGGGCGCCATCCCCGGAACTTATAAGTTGCTGTCTGTAAATCAGGTACAAGACCTTACGTTTAATACTCACAATATCTCACTTAAGAGGCTTGCCGAATTTTTTAAAATGAAGGTTTTTATACTTGGAATTCAGCCCGAAAAAATTGACATTGGTGAAAATATCTCGTACCTTGTAAAGAATGAAGCAGATAAAATAATTGAAATTATTAACAATCATTAAACTAACAGGAGGTACTTTATGGCAACTGAATATATATGCAAAGCCTGCAGAGGAGTATTGAATGTAAAAACGTCTATAATCCTTTCTGCAACAAGAATTAACAGTTCCAAAAAAGGATTGCTTTTCCTTAATCCTGAGCTGGGTAATTACACGGTTACCACACATCCAAACTTTAAAATTAATGCAGGGGAGGAATATCTGTTTAACTGCCCTATCTGTCATGCCCACCTGAACAGTCTGAAATACGATCATCTGGTGAGAGTTATAATGATTGACGATAATGGTGATGAGTACGATATTTATTTTTCTGACATAGTCGGAGAAAAACTCACATACAAGATAAGTGGTAAAAAAGTTGAAAAAATGGGACCTGATGCCGTTAAGTACGACAAGTACTTTGATATTCCCGAAGAAGACAGGAAATATCTTTAGTCAGATCCTCTTTCCGGAGTTCTGATTCCGCTTTGTTCCTTCAACAATAAATTCTAATTTTGTTTCCGTTTGAAACATTAACGGTTAATATTGTATTGTAATGAACAATGAATTATCATTAAGAGCTGCCGACAATATACGTATTCTTGCAATGTCGATGGTTGAAAAAGCCCGCTCAGGACACCCCGGCGG
>CAYPKL010000070.1:0-3430 GCA_964411285.1 uncultured Rikenellaceae bacterium | reverse complement strand
AACCATTTGACGGCTGGACCAACAAATTTATTTTTCCACCCTATGATTTTAAGGTTCCCGATATGCTGATAAGCAATTTCCATCTGCCATATTCCACCCTTTTAATGATGGTTGCCGCTTTTGCAGGTTATGATCTGCTTTTTGACGCTTACAAAACAGCAGTTAAAGAAAAATACAGGTTCGGAACTTACGGCGATGCAATGCTGATAATCTGAAAACATTCTGCTGAAGACTTCCAGGTTAGGAAGAAATTAATTTTAAGGCCGGAAAAGTACCATCTTTCCGGCCTTTTTGATGTTTATAAATCATTTTAATAGTTAACTAATTTCTTAGACCCTTAGGATTTAATTAATCACTTTTGATCTGATTGGTTTTTCGTATATAAGAAACTATTATCTGTTGCGACTTTGAAAAGATATTTAAAGTCCTCGTAACAGACAAGAAAACCGGCCGTTTAACGTTAATAATACGAACATAGCATTTTAATACAGGATATTACGACTTCACGAATGACAAAGAAGCCGCGCTATTCCTGTCTTTTTTAACTTGACCTAACAATTTGATAGTTGTTAAACATATTGGATCAGAATTCAGCATAGCTATTAAAATGCTGAAAATCAGACGTATTTATCGGTTACTTCTAATAACTCTCTTTGGAGTGCTTTTCTCTCCGGGAAGTATCTATTCACAAACAGGTCCGGGAGGAGTTGGGAACAGTGGTTCGAACCGTTTGTGGTTGAAAGCGGATACAGGAGTTTACCGGGATGGGGGTACCAATCCAGCCTCAGATGGAATTTCTGTCCAGCGATGGAATGATTTTTCCGGGAATAATAACCATGCAAACCAGACCAACAACACTTTTAAGCCAGTTTTCCAGACAGGCATAGTAAATGGAGAACCTGCGATTGAATTTGACGGCACAAAATATATTGATCCGGGACCTCTGGGTATCCCTGGTACAGGCGGATTTTCTTATGTTATCGTTTTTAAAGTAAATCCTGGTTATAATGCCGGATCGATAAACAGTTCTAACGGCGACTTCATAATTGACAGATATCCCAGGACAGATGAGCTTGCCAGCCTTAAGATAATAAACCCTAACAAATATGGATTCCAAAAAAGAACAGATGCAAATAATAATCTTGATGGACCGATAAGTGTTACTCCAGTGAATACTTCTTCTTTCACTCTGATTGATTATATGCGGGAACGAGGCATTGCTTACAGATTGTTTATTAATGGTTCTCAGGATGCCAGCCTTGCAGACGGAGATGGTAATATTACTCCCCCGAACCCCCGCATTGGGAGACATTTTGATGAAGCCAATAATGGACTGAACGGATATATTTCAGAGTTGCTGATTTACAACTACAGGTTAAACAATGCACAAATCAACATTATCAACAGTTCCCTGGGTGCAAAGTATGGATTAACAATAAGCAATGATAAATACTCTTTCGATGCCACACACAAAAATGAGGTTGCGGGAATTGGAAGAGAAGATGCATCAAATCTGCACGATAATGCCACTTCGGGAAATATTTTGAATATTTCCATTCCTTCGTTGCTTGATAACGGAGATTATCTTTTATTTGGTCATGACAAAGGTTCAATTTCAGGCTGGTCTGGCTTAGAATCCCCATCTTCCACTTTAATGAGACCCCGGAGGGAGTGGAAGCTGAATGAAACTGGGGAGGTAGGGACGGTAACGATAAAATTCAATAGTGCCTCTTTACCGCCGCCCCCGTCAGGGAATTGTGGCAGGTACTATTTGCTGGTTGATCCGGACGGTGACTTTAGCACCGGCGCAACACAATATGAATTGACTCTAAATTCAGGTTACTATCAGACAACCGGAATATCCATAAATAATGGTGATCATGTGACTATAGCAGTCAGAATATCACCAACTGCCATTATTACACCCGATCCTGCAGCGATTTGTTCAGGAGGCACTATTAATCTGAATGGCAATCCGACAGGCGGCTCAGGAACATATACAACTCATTTATGGACAGGTAACACTGTACCTCTTTCAGCAACCAATATTCCAAATCCTTCCTTCTCAACAACTACTGCAAATTCTTATAATCTTACTTATACAGTAACTGATGATAACGGTTGTACAGGAACGGATAATATTACGATTTTAGTTGCAGCCGATCCGGTCGCTCCAGGGCTTACCAAATCGCCCCCGGATGCAACTGCATGCTCAGGTGCCTCATTGACTGCCACGGTGACTCCCGGAAGCGGTGGTACCGGACTGATATCCGATGAATACAGGTATTCAACGGATAATGGAGGTTCCTGGAGCGGTTGGAGCAGCAGCGTACCAGGTTTTGCTGCAGTAGCAGGAACAAATATCATTGAGAGCAGAAGGACTTCCAACGGAATAAATTGCACTACCTCAACTTCAAACAGCATATCATGGATCGTAATTTCAGGTCCGGCATGGAATACTTATTCATTCCCGGTAACTACCATTTGTGAGGGTGGTCAGGTCACCTTTTCTGCTTCAGTTCAGAACGGATTGGGGGGAGCGGTTACCTGGATAAGATCCTTAACAACCGGAGGAGCAGGTTCAATAGTAACAAGTCCTGATTCCCCCCCTTCAACAGGTATCTTTTATTATCGGCCTCATTATACAGCCACCGGACCGGGCTGCACTCTAACTGACGGAACAGAAACTGCCGTTACTGTACAATCGGATCCTTCCTGGAATACAATTACTTCACCTTCATCCACAATTTGCATTGGAGGAAGTTTAAGCTTTTCAGCCACTTTAACAAATGCAGGCAACGGAACTGTCCAATGGATACGTTCAGCCACATCAAACGGAAGCGGAACTGTAGTTACAAGTCCGGATACTCCCGGTGCGACAGGAACGTATTATTATCGTCCGCAATATGTACCTGGTTATAATGGCTGCACTCTTGCCGACGGTACCCAAACGATGGTTGAAGTCAAAAATAATCCGTCCTGGGATGTTATTACAGGTCCTGAGTCAAATATTTGTTCCGGAGGAAGTGTGACATTTTCTGCAACACTTACAAATCCGGGATCAGGAACAGTACAGTGGATACGCTCAACCAGTCCGGGAGGAGCAGGGGACATAGTGACAAACCCTGACATACCGCCTGCCACAGGGATATTTTATTACAGACCTAATTATTCTCCGGGTGGTGATGATTGCACACTTGCCGATGGAACCGAAACTTTAGTGACAGTTCATTCCGATCCACAATGGAATATTATTACACCTCCTTCAGGTACTGTTTGTGTTGGAGGAAGTTTCACCTTTTCAGCGACACTTACCAATCCGGGAAATGGAACGATCCAATGGGTCCGGGCTACTTCGGCGGGAGGAGCGGGCACTAATGTCACAAGTCCGGATGTTCCTTCTTCTTCAGATACTTATTATTACCGTCCT
>CAYPKL010000069.1:0-3928 GCA_964411285.1 uncultured Rikenellaceae bacterium | reverse complement strand
AACCTTTACTTCCGAGCCTGTAACACCTGAAGATGGTCTTGCCGAGGTTACCACGTCTCCATTCAGAGGCGGGCGGCCATCGCGGGTGGTAACCTTTATAGCATGTAATTCATACATGCTTTTTGTCGGGTCGTATTTATATGGATTCTGGCTCCAGAGAAGTCTCAGGTCGCGGGGGAACAGAGCTTTTACCTGATTCATTTTAAGGAATCTGTTAACTTCAGCCGTGTCTATTCCTGCAGCAAGGCCTACCATGCTCGATTGTAATGCCTGTCCCTGCTCATCTACACGCGGGCTGAGAACTCCGAATAATGGATTCTGAAGATTAAATTCCTCCCTTGAGGAAGCGGTGGCAGCTGTGGTTGTATCCTTTTCGATAAGGTCAAGCAGCGATTGGTCCTTTTTAGTTGTGTCAGCTGCACCTGTGGTACCTGCTGCATCTGACGATACCGTATCTTTCTTTACAGTATTGGCCCTTATTTCCTTTAAAAGTGTATTTGCCTGAGCAAGATAACTTATTATTTCGCCGTTCTCATAAGTCTCCCAGAATTCAAGGTTTGCGGTTCCCTGAAGAAGTTCTCTTACCCTCTTTGGGTCATCCTGGCCTGGCAGCTCAATTAATATACGTCCCTTTGTTGCAAGCTGCACAATATTTGGTTGTACAACGCCAAAACGGTCAATCCTGGTACGCAGAATATTGAAAGCGTTTGTTATTGCATCTGAAATCTCGGTGTCGAGCACTTTTATTACCTCAGCATTTGTCGAATTGAAATTAATCCTGTCTCGCATCTCCACTGTTCCAAATATGGCAGCAAGTTTTGCGCTCGGGTCGATTGCTTCAAATGCCCTTCCAAATAATGTAAGAAAATCATTCTGGCTTTGTCTCTGATATTCAGCTTTAGCCTGGGCAAGAGCTGCAACAAAAGTTTTATCGGTGCTGTAATTTGACAGGGATTTTAGGATGTCTTCAACTGAAACCTCAAGAATTACGTTCATCCCTCCTTTAAGGTCAAGTCCGAGGTTCATTTCCTTTCTTTGCACCTCCTTGAAAGTATAACCCAGATAACTCCATTTCTCTTTTGGCAAAGACGAAATAGAATCTACATAAGACCGTTGTTTTACCAGGTCTCCCTTTGCATAAATTTTGGCTTCATTTCTGACTTTATAGGTAGCACCTGTAAATGACAACTGATAAATACATACCAGAGCCAGCGCAATTGCCAGAATCGTAATAGCTGTTTTGTTTTGCATTTGTATTTTATTTGGATTATTTTTATTTTTTCAAGTCTGTCCGATCGAGGCGCAAAGATATAATTTTTTAATAAAAAAATGTAGAGACGTTGCCTGCAACGTCTCTACACCTATAAAAATATTTATTTCGTATTATTCGAGCAGTTTGTCATATTCTGTCTCCAGAGGCTTTCTGTTAACAAAATCAAATAATGAAAGGTTTCGTAAATTATAGTAATAGTTCCAGTAATTCTGCAATGCCTGAACGTAGGCCCTTTTGTTCTGGTCCTTTTTTGTATCGGCATTGTTCAGATCAAGAACCGCAATTTTCCCAATAAGGAACCTCCGTTTTGTTACCTCATACATTTTCATTGCAACTGTATCTGATTTTGCTGCAATAGCAACCTGGTTAGCTTGCAAATTAAATTGTTCCACATCAAGGAGCAAGTTTTGCTGAAAATCTATGAGCGCCTGCTCCGACTGAACCTGTGCAAGCTCAAGACTTGATTTTGCCATGCGGTACTTACCACGCCCGAGACCCCAGTCGAGAATTGGCAGCGTAAAGCCTATTCTTGCTGTCTGTTGCTTGTTTGTTTGCTGATAAGCCAGCGGGAAATCAGTATCCTGATCACGCACACCATAAGATGCAATCAGGTTGGCATTAAATCCTTTTTCAGCTTTTGCCTGGGCCAGATTACTCTCTGCTGTCAGAATTGTAAGCTCCTGAGAAAGAATCTCAGGACTGTTTGCCATCGCCAGGTCAAGTACTTCCTGGGAATTAATCTGTAAAGATGGGATCTCAGCAGGTAATAAAAGTTCAAGTCTGACATTTTCGTTGAATCCAAGGAATGACCTGAGACGTATCTCTCTGTCTCTTAGATTCATTGCTGACTCTTTCCGGGCGGTTTCCGTATTAAGCCACGAAAGTTCCATCTGAAGTAATTCATCCTCAGATATTGTTCCCAGCTGATACCTTCCCCTGGCTATTCTGTAAAGGGTATCTGCATTAGAGAAATTCATATCCGCAATTTGCTTATTGATCTGGGCAAGTGCCAGGGAAAAGAAGTTGTTGACTGCAGATATATGAACACTTTCAATATTTGATAAGAAAGTTTTCTTTGCAGTCTCATATTTAAGCGGTTCTGTTTTTTTTTGCCATTTCAGGGAATTGTATCGGAAGAGGGGTTGGTTAAGACCAATACTGAGAGGAACGGTAATATATCTTCTTGTTTCATTTTCAAAATCGTTATAGAGGGTAAGATCAGAATTAAGATAAATTGTACCACCCGTAAAGCCGATATTTTGTGATAAAGCAAGAGATCCAAGATTGCTGAGCGTATTTGTTGACTTATAATCCCATGTGTCTGTATTTGAGTTCCATACTCTCTCGTATGCAGTGCTGTAACTCGGGGTTGTTCCCGTCAATATAAGCGATGGCCGGTACTGGGCAACAAATGTCCTGTACAGCCAGTAACTTGCCCTGAACCTGTGCTTTGCCATGAGGGCAAGTGGTGACTGCTCTTCGGAAAGATTAATTACCTCATCCAATGTAAGCTTCTTCAATTCCTGAGCAACCGGTTTTTGAAATGGGAAAAGAAACAAAACTGTTATAAGAGATAGCAGTATCTTTTTCATTTTTAATATTTTATTCATACCTTAATGATTCAATAGGATCTCTTTCCGATGCTCTTTTTGCCGGAGAATAACCAAAAATGACACCGACAGCGGCCGATACTCCAAAGGCAATAAATACAGAAAAAAAGGATACAATTGTCATAATGCCGGCTACCTGTTCAATCAGCTTTGCCATTATGACTCCAAAGAATATTCCGATAAACCCACCTGAAACACTTATAAGTACTGCTTCAGAAAGGAACTGAACGACAATATCCATTTTTTTTGCGCCAATAGCCATCCTTGTTCCTATCTCTTTTATTCTCTCCATTACCGATGCAAACATAATGTTCATAATGCCAATACCCCCAACTATCAACGAGATGCTGGCAATTGCCCCGAGTACTATATTGAAAACGTCTTTTGTCCTTTGCTGCTGCTTAAGAAGTAATTCAGGCACTGTGATCTCAAAATCCTTTACACCTGAATGACGGCGGGTGAACATACGGCTGAGTATCTCCGTGGTAGGACTAAGCTGTTCCGTTTCACTTACCTGGACAACGATCCTGTCAAGCTGGTTATAGTTTGTCTCTGCATCCGACCCGGCATCGGAACTGCTTGAGACAACAACTGAAAAGAATCCCGGACCGTGCCCTCCCATAATCATGGCATTGGATGAGGCCGCAGATACCAGTTTTGTATTGATCAGGGCTCTGTTCTGATACCTTAAGAGCATTGTTTCAATAGGAATATAAATGTTATCGTTGTAAACATTGACTCCTTTTTCCTCAAAACCTGTCAGGCTTACATTGGTTTTTTGAAGAACACCTATTACTTTCAGCCAGATTCCATTGAATTTGATATACTGATCTAAAGGATTTATTTTACTGAAGAATTTTGCCCTGATGTTTGCCCCTATTATGCATACCTGTATCCCGTTCTTTTCCTGGTAATCGTTGAAAAATGCACCATCAACAAGAGGCAGGTTATACAATTCAAAATAATCATTAGATACACCGACAAGCTTGGCAGTGTATTTTACCCCATTCATCATGGCAACAGAATTAAATGAAATCTCAGGGCT
>CAYPKL010000068.1:0-7417 GCA_964411285.1 uncultured Rikenellaceae bacterium | reverse complement strand
CTTCCAAAGCTTTTTCCCAGAATATACTGATAGTTATAATCCGTTTTATGTTCTTCAAGAAATTTGGTAATGTATTCCAGAATCTGTCTGTTCATCACCTGATCTTCCTCGAGAAGATCTGACTGTAGTTTATCCCGGAGATTTACAAGTTCCTGCTGGTTCTGATAAAGAGCCTGCTCCATTTCGGCTGCCGTGGCCCTTGTAACCAGTCCCTTATTCACTTTTTCCTGATAATCTTTTACTCCTCTCTCATACTGGGTACCCTTTGAATTCAACTCAGCTTCTGCCTTTTTCTGTTTGTCAAGAAGCTCTGTCCTTCTGTCCTCAAACATTTTAAACTTAATGACAATTGAATCGATATTCACATAAGCTATACCGCTCACAGCAGCTTCTGTACCATTTCCGGATTTCTTATTAAATTTTTGTTTGCCGCCACCATAAAAGTGCAAAAAGAACAGGGCAGCTACAGCTAAAAAAAGGATACTGAACAGAATGACAGATAATTTCTTCATCTCAGGTAGGTTATTTATTAGACATAATTCAGGCGCAAATATAAAAAAATTAATCATTTAGATTAAATGGTCTGTCTAATTTTAAAAGAGTGGCTATTAAATAAGGGCAGGACAAATCAGGAATGCGGCTGACCCCCGATGCAGGAAACAATAATTATGGAAAGCTTAAAATTCGGGACATGGAATTGCCCTTATTTTTTTCCGCTGGCCTATGGAGAAATTACTAAATTCATAAACCAGCGAGATTTCATGCGATCCTGATGTCGAAGTTATAAGATTTGAAATCGTAAAATCGTAACTGTAACCTATATGAAGCTGCTTTGTTTTTATTCCGATCAATCCTATAATGGCATCCCCTGGCTGTGATGTTACAAATGGGATCCCCCTGTACCATACGCCCACAATGAGTGGATCTCTGTAATAATATAAGCCGATGTCTGTCTGATAAAAATCGGCTTGCTTCTGGAAGTTAACTGCCACCGACAAGACTTCTTTAAGCGTCTGTTTTAACCTTGTTCTGCGTAATATCTGAACACCTCCGAAAACGTTTATCTTGACAGGTAAAAGTGAATTATCTCCATAAAACGATTGTTTCGGGGTAAAAAGGTGGTCAAGAGTAAATCCTCCCCAGAACCTGTCATTGTAAACCAGTGTTGATGCTGCAAAATCAATATCTGCAACATTATCAAATGGCGGCGGATAAACTGATGGTACATTGCCGCTTCCGGTCATCTGACTGGCAAAAACCAGTTTGTAGATATTCAGCCCGAGGTATCTGAATTTGAAATTTACACCGGGCCGGATATGCCAGTCTTCATTAATATTGAAATCGTATGAATACAGAAGGCCGATATTTGTCGTACTAAGATCGCCGGAGCCTGCAACATCATAGGTAGCCTGTATGCCGATACCGGAGTTGTAATTAAGAAGAGCTTTATCAAAAGAGATCGCATATGTATGAAAAACTCCGGGAATTGCGGGCCACTGATTCCTGTAGTTCAATGCAAACCTGTATTGCTCGGTCGCTCCTGCAAATGACGGCGCCAGATAAAGTGGATTGGCATAGAACTGGGAGAAGGTAGGATCCTGACCATAACTGTCAAAAACAAAAAGATATAACAGTAAAAATGAATATTTTAACTTCCTCAACAAAGCAGATCCTCTTAGGTTGTTTTAACGAAAATAATCATGTGTTATAAAACTCAATAGATGTTAAACGTAATTTTCCTCAAAAAGGTACGCCGGTTTTGAACATTTTTCACTCACCGGGCATATTAACATAAATCCGGGAAGCCATATAAGAATCCAAATCCGGTCAGAAATTAGAAATTTTAAAGCATTTCTCTGCCTTTAAATCATGTATTATGTCATAGATATCAGGTGACAAACGTCATTTAAATATCCATTGTAATGGATTTTATTTGCATTTTTAAATAAAAGCTGAATCGTTTTACAGAAAAAGCAAATTCAATATTCACATAAAACTTAAATAAGAAAATGTTAAATAAACTTATAGCTGCCCTTCTTCCATATTTTCCTGAGAAATTTATCTGGATATTTTCAAAATCTTACATTTCCGGGGAAACGATTGATGATGCCATGAGGGTATCAAAAGATCTTAACAGCAAGAAAATGAAGGTTACACTTGATGTTCTCGGGGAGTTTATTAAGACTCTCGAGGAAGCTGAAGTCAACAAACAAGAATACCTGAATCTGATTGATGTCACCTACAAATCCGGTATCGATGGCAATTTTTCAATTAAACCCACAAGCTTCGGACTTCTTATTGATAAAAATACCTGCTATAACCATATCCGGGAAATAATTGCAAAAGCTGCATCATATAATGGTTTCATAAGGATCGATATGGAGGATTCTCCGTGTACAGAAATGGAAATTGAACTATTCCGCACAATGAAAACGGAATTTCCTGCTAATGTCGGTCTTGTGGTTCAGGCATATCTGAAAAGAACTTTGAATGATATAAAAGGCCTTACTGACCTCAACAGCGAAAAATACCCGTTAAGCTTCAGGCTTTGTAAAGGCATTTATATTGAACCGGAGGCAATTGCATACAAAAAATACGAAGAAATTAATCAGCATTATCTCGAAGATCTTGAATTCATGCTTAGAAATAAGATACATGTTGGTATTGCAACCCATGATAAACCTTTAATCGACGGCGCTTATAAGCTGTTAGAAAAGTACAGTGTCCCGAAACAGCTGTACGAATTCCAGATGTTATACGGTGTGACCCCCCGTTTGCGCGAAAGCATCGTTGCCAATGGACATGATATGAGAGTATATGTTCCGTTTGGAAAGAAATGGTTTGGCTATTCAACAAGGAGACTGAAAGAAAATCCAAAGATGGCAAGCCATATTATTAAAGCCATTTTTTACAAGGGGTAGACCGGGAATTAAGGAGCCAGCCTGGAAGGAGGTTTAAACTGGCGCCGGAATCAGACATAATGAGGTGCCGGATAGTTTATTCCTCTTTTCTTAATGATTCAAGGTATTTACTCTGAATCTGTTTTATCTCTTCATCTGTCAGATCAGATTTCATTGGTGCCGGTTTCGCAGGAAAACCATTCATCATAAGATAAATGGCGGGAACGATCAATAACGGACTGAACCCCGCAATTCTTGAAGAAGGGATCTGCCCTTTCTCATAAGCCTCAGTCTGCTGCTGCTGCCTTAGGATTTCATAGTTGGATGACGGATCTCCCAGATTTCCATGACTGACCTTGGCCTGATAGGCTGATAAGGCAAGATTATTTCTCGCATTCTCAATTTCAGGATTTACCTCCAGTGGAGCACGAAGAGTCTTATATTTCAAATTTACAAGCCGCGGTACTATTATAACCTCTTCGATCGGTATTGTATCTGAGTTAAGAAATATCCCTGCCATATATTCTTTCCCCGGCAGTAAGTCATTTGCAATAAGAACGGCTGATTTATAGCCGAGCAGGCTGAATTCAACTGTATCCATACGGTTGACTAATAAAGAGAAAACTCCTGCACTGTCGCTTGAAGCAACGAAATTTCTGTTGACGGATATCTGTGAATTAACTATTGGTGAAAGGTAAGATGCATCCCGTACAATTCCCTGTAAAATAATCCGTTGGACACCGGGATTTCCAATCTGTCCTGAGATCGGATTCAGGAAAATGAATGATAAGATCAGTGTAATCAAGATCCTGGTCATGGTACCACAAAGTTACAGCTTAATTATCAACTCATCAAGTTTTCTTTTCGGAACATGATGACAACCTTCACTGTCTCTCCAGTATTTCACATCTCCATCGATGATATCGTCCAAAACGACTTTTTCAACTGGTTTTCCAAGAGCAAGGACAAGCAGAATATCAAAATTAACCGGGATTCCTAATTCTTTTCTGAGTTCTTCCCGCTTAAGTGACGCTATCATGCAGCCTCCCAGACCTGCTTCTGAAGAACCGAGCATAATACTCTGCGCTGCAATTCCATGATCGACGTTGAAAGACCCGGTTACATTTTTGTCCCCGAGAATAATAATATATGCTGAAGGTCTTTCACCTTGCTCCGGCCCATCCCAATCTTTGAGATATCCGGCCCACGCAAGCGAAGGAAATATTTTTTCACAGCAGGCCGGCGTATTACAGAGAATAAACTTCAAAGGTTGCCGGTTTGCAGCTGAAGCAGACAGTCGGGCCAGCTCAATAAAATTTTCAAGTATCTTATTTTCAATATGATGAGATTCATCAAATCTTCGATACGATCGTGTTTTATAAACCAGATCTCTTAAACTCATTTAGATAAATAATTTAAATTATACCCTGGATTAACCTGCTAAAGATCAATTAAGCAGCAATTTATCAAGCTTTAATTTCAGCTGTTAAACGTAACGTCTTGAAACAATATCCCAGTCAATGATTTCCCAGAATGCCTTGATATAATCAGGACGTCTGTTCCTGAAATCAATATAGTAAGCATGCTCCCAGACATCGCAGGTTAAAAGAGGTTTAAAACCCTTTCTCAAAGGATTGCCAGCATTTGATTCCTGGAGGATCTGCAATGAGTCATTCTCATCTTTTACTAACCATGCCCACCCCGATCCGAATAGTGTGGCAGCAGCTTTTGTAAACTGTTCCTTGAATGATTCAAAAGAACCGAATTTATTGTTTATTGCCTCAGCCACAGGGCCAACGGGTACTTTTCTTCCATCTTTCAGAAATGATTCAAAGTAAAAGGTATGATTCCATATCTGGGCTGCATTATTAAATATCCCTCCTTCTGACTTTTTAATAATCGTTTCAAGATCAGCATTCTCAAATTCAGTACCGGGAATCATGCCATTCAGGTTGTTTATATAAGCCTGGTGGTGTTTACCATAGTGGAATTCAATCGTCTCCGCGCTTAAAAAAGGGGTGAGACCATCTGGTTGGAACGGGAGTTTTGGTAATTCAAATGCCATGACTAATAGATTTTTAAGTAATAATTATCCATATATGTATTTTACAATTGTTCAATTCAAATTTACTCTTTTTGAATAATACCGCCATTTAAATTATTAAAGAAAAATATTGTCAGGTACTGCCGGCGTTATTCCTTTTTCACCTGCAATCCTGAAAAGTTCTTTCAGAGCTTTTCTTCCCTGCCATCCTAGCTGAAGAGAGAATCTATTCACATACAGGCTGATATGTTTGTTCATTACATCATGATCCATCTCCTTTGCATTTGCAGAAACAAAGTCAGATGAAGACATCTTGTTTTCTACTGCAAATTCAATGCTTCTTCTGATAGCCCTGTTAACTTTTTTTGCAATATCTTCCGGGATCTTTCTGTTGATTACGATAATACCAAGAGGGATTGGTAATCCGGTCAGTTTATCCCAGTACTCCCCCAGATCAGCAATCTTCAGCAGGCCTTTTTCCTGATAAGTAAATCTGGTTTCATGTATAATAATCCCTGTGTCAGCGTCACCCCTGATAATAGCATCTTCTATTTCCGAAAAAAGGTATTCTTTCCTGTTAACTGCCTCAGGCCAGGCAATACTTAAAAGGAGATTTGCGGTGGTGAATTTGCCGGGAATAGCAATTCTTAACCTGGCAAGTTCTGAAAGATCAATCCTGATTTTACTGATAAGTAGTGGTCCGTTGCCAAATCCCAGGGCGCTTCCCGAGTCCATTATCAGATAATCATTGGCAATATAAGGATAAGCGTGACAGCTTACCTTAGTAATATCAGCCTCCGATGCAAAGGCTCTCCTGTTAAGTTCTTCAACATCAGCCAGAAAATAATCGTACTCAAGACCTTCAGTATCAATCTTACCGTGCACCATTGCATCAAAAATAAATGTGTCATTGGGGCATGGTGAAAATCCAAGTTTCAGTTTCATCTTTATTTCAGATTTAAAATGATTTCCTGAAGATTAATTGCCAGGCTCTCAAGTGCAACAGGAATATTCCATCGGCCTTTGTCTCTTGGTCCAACCATGTTTGATATCGACCGGATTGCCAGAAATGGAATTCCCTCCATACTGCAAATGTAGAAGAAAGCAGCGCCTTCCATTGACTCAATATCAGGATTAAATTTATTCATCAGCCGGTTCCTTGTAGCTATCGAACCAGTTGAAGCATTGACACTTATGGCCCTGACAGGATTGAGTATTGTTGAAGCATATTTTACGAACCTGTTGTCGGAAATAATCCTGCCGTCAGTAAATGGGAACTTCCCGGGATTTTCAAGCCCGGCTTCTGAGAGTGTTAAAAAACCGGTTTCTGTTTCAACCCCCATATCGGCAAAACAATCTGAAACGGGAACCACAACCTGACCTGTTTCAATATCCTCCCTGTAACTTCCTGCTATCCCCGCATTAATTGCCAGATCGGGCTTCGGATTTGATGAATACCATTTTGTAAGCGCCCAGGAAGTGGCCATTGATCCGACACCGGTAATTAAAAGTTCAAAAGTGCATCGCCCGGCAATTAACCCCTTCCCTGATTCATTTAAACCGGTGATCTTTCGTAAAGTGTCAGCTTCAATAGGTGTCGCTGCTACAAATAATATGTTGAGTGACATAACATTAAATTATTTTTGACATTAAATATATCGTATTCAAAATTAAAAAATCAACTAATTTGGTTAATATTGCACCTCTAACTACCCTATAAATGATTTATATTACCCGTAGAGAAAGATTCAGCGCTGCTCACAGGATGTATAGAGAAGAGTGGTCTGACGAAGAGAACCTGAGGGTGTTCGGGAAATGCTCAAATCCCAACTGGCATGGACATAATTATATCCTTTATGTTACGGTGAAAGGTAATCAGTCGGAGAAACTTGGTTTTTTTATCAATATAAATTCTCTCAAAAAAATAATTCAGGAGATGATCATCGAAAAAATAGATCATAAAAACCTGAATATAGAGGTCGATTTCATGAGAGGTAAAATTGCAACCACCGAGAATCTGGCAATTGCAGTCTGGAATGTTCTGAAACCGGAAGTGGAAAAAGAAGGTGCATTACTGCATTGCGTAAAAATAAGCGAGACCGAAAATAACTCAATTGAATACTATGGCGAAGAAAATTGAAACAGTAAATAATGGCGCCGGAAAAAGCGCCAACGGCTATAATAAGATTGAATCGTGGGACGAGGAAAATATTAAGGAATTATCATCTGTTTATTACAATGTTTTAAAGCTCATTGGTGAAGATCCTGATCGTGAAGGACTTAAAGGCACCCCTGTCAGGGTGGCAAAAGCTCTGAACTTCATGATGATGGGTTATAACCAGAATCCCTGCGAAATAATTAATTCCGCAAAGTTCAAAGAAGAATACCGTCAGATGGTAATTGTAAAAGACATTGACCTCTATTCGATGTGCGAACACCATATGCTTCCTTTTTTCGGAAAGGCTCATGTAGC
>CAYPKL010000067.1:0-8139 GCA_964411285.1 uncultured Rikenellaceae bacterium | reverse complement strand
GCGCTGCAAAATTAACCGAATTTTTAATTATGCAAAATAAAATCCTCAAAAAGATAACCAAGGTTTATAAATCAGCAATTCTTAGCTCACTGAATTGGAGGAAAGTAATTCTCCCTGTTAAAAGCTGATTTTTATTTTTTCTGTTTAACCGGACTGAAGAAACTGAAGTTTACTCCTCCATAATTCCTGTGCTCTGTAAAATTCCCGTGACCGTTGAAAATAAGAGATTTGGGATGTTCCAAAATAAAAAATCCATCCTCTTTAATAATTTCTGACTTCAGAACCAGATCCGGAATATCATTCAGCCATGATAACTGGTAAGGTGGATCTGCGAAAACAACGTCATATTTAAATGTGCAGGTTTTAAGATAGGCTTTTACATCTATCCTGATCGGTCTGATATTTGTAAACCCCAGCTCATTAATAATCCGGATAATTCCTGAATAATGATTCCTGTCCATTTCAACCAGATGAACTTCCGCTCCGCGCGAGGCAAATTCAAAGCTTATGCTTCCTGTACCTGAAAACAGATCGAGAACTGCTACCGACTCAAAATCTATCCGGTTATTCAGGATGTTGAAAAGGCTCTCCCTGGCAAAATCTGTTGTGGGACGAGCCTTTAAACCTGCTGCCGGAACAATTCTCCTGCTCTTGTATTTGCCTCCTATTATTCGCAATTAGTTAAAGTAAAGAGTGTTAAATACTTATGTAAAATGGAGTCATTAAAAACATAACTGAAAGTAAAATTGCCTGCCGGTTCGGCAAATTTTATATTCCTGGCATATCTGGAAAAATCATTTACCATATTAGGATATTTTTCCGTCTTGCCGCTGAAATGAATAATCTCTTCATGGCTTATGTTTAATCGCTTCAAAACATAGAAAACATAATACTGTATATCCGATAGTGTTTTATACTTAAATGTATTACAGAATTTTAAAGTGTTCAGATCAAATATTATCATATTAAAATACTCATTTTCCAGATGCACATGAACATAATTGCCATTTACCGGTCTTCTGCTCCCTGCAATTGACTGAAGCAGAGGTTTAAGATGGTGATATAGCTGATGGTTAATGAAATAGACTTTCATGAGATCTGAAATTTGCCTGGAAACAGTAAAGAGGAGGAAAGAGTCAGGTTCCGGAAGCCTGTTGACCATTACGACCTCTTCCTGATCGGGAATCAGATTAAATCTGAAATATTCATCCTTCTTTGAATCATCATAAAGAGGAGCCGGAATAATAGTTGATTTTTGCGATGGCGTACTTATATGCACCTTTTTGTATTGTCTCATAAGGAAATCATCCTTACTTATTATTTCACCTATCCTTCCTGCGTCAAAATAACTGCCACTATCGGGTTCATAGTCACGTATCATCACATATTTGTTCCTTAAAGTATCCAGAATACAAAGGGAAAGACCACCGGAACCTATTTGCACGGACAATTCATAATTCTCCGTGGAATTTATGTCAAGTGTTTCATCAAAAAGTTCCAGTAATGGCATTGTCTGTCCAGGATTTTATTCTCTTATGATCTCTTCATGTCTCTGTGAGTTTGCTGTGTTACTCTGTGAACGTTCCTGTTTTCACATAGGGCACCACACCGAAAATACACAATTACATGAGGGAGTTCATATTTTCGACCGGAATGTTTAAGTTTACAAACAAAAATAGAAAAATTATCCAAGTACCTGCTTATTAGTTTCAATAATGTGACACGCGAAACACTAATATATAATAATCTCTGTAAAAATCTTGGCAACGAGCCGACTGAAGATCAGGCTGGTGCTCTTAAACTTCTGTCTTCATATATTTGTGACAATAATAACGATGTCATCTTTCTCCTTACAGGTTATGCCGGAACCGGGAAAACAAGCCTTATCAGCTCTGTCGTTAAGACTCTGAGCCTGCTCAGAATGAAATCCGTCCTGCTTGCCCCCACAGGAAGGGCGGCAAAAGTACTGACATCATATACAGGAGCTCCGGCCTTTACAATCCATAAGAAAATTTACCGCCAGAAATCCCTAAAAGACGGGATAGGCAATTTTGTTCTTGACAGGAATCTTCAGAAAAATTCTTTTTTTATTGTCGACGAAGCCTCAATGATATCCAACTCAACTAACGAAACTTCGGTTTTCGGCAGCGGTAAGCTTCTCGACGATCTTATCGAATATGTGTATTCCGGGATTGATTGTAAACTTATAATAGTAGGGGATAAAGCACAGTTGCCTCCTGTCGGGTCAATTGCCAGTCCTGCACTTGACACCGAATCACTTGGTGGCTACGGATTTGCACTGGTTACTTCAGAGCTCCGTCAGGTCGTTCGTCAGAGCGAGAGCTCGGGAGTTTTAATGAATGCCACCAGGGTCCGGTTGCAAATAGCAGATCAAGAGCTGGTCTATCCTGAAATAGATTGTGTGAATTTTAAGGATGTAATTAGAATAACGGGAGAGGAGCTTATTGAAGAAATTTCCGGAAGTTATGGGACTTCAGGATTGGACGCTACAATAATAGTAGTTAATTCAAACAAACAGGCTAACAGGTACAATCAGGGTATCAGAAACAGAATTTTCTTCAGGGAGGAGGAGATAAGCTCAGGAGATATGATAATGGTGGTGAAAAACAATTATTATGTCACTGAGGAAGATTCCGGGATAGGTTTTATTGCCAACGGTGATATTGCTGAAGTAAGAAGAATCAGGAAATATGAGGAGTGTTATGGTTTTCGTTTCGCAGATATGACCCTGTATTTCAGAGATTATGATCTGGAAATTGAATCAAAGGTTATTCTGGATGTTCTGAGTCTTGATACACCGGCTTTGCCTCCCGAAAGAAACAGGGAACTATTCCAGAACATACTGGCCGATAATATTCATCTTAAAACACGAAGGAACCAGTATGAAGCTGTCAGAAACGATAAGTATTATAATGCCCTTCAGATAAAGTTTGCCTATGCTGTAACATGCCATAAATCACAGGGTGGACAGTGGGAGAGGGTCTTTATTGATCAGGGAATGTTTAACAGAAACGAAATTACACTCGATTACCTTCGCTGGTTCTATACAGCTCTTACAAGAGCAACAGACAAGGTCTATCTGGTGAATTTCAATGAAAATTGGTTCAAATAAATTAAAGTCTCTCAGTCCCTCAGTCCCTCAGTCCCTCAGTCCCTCAGTCTCTCTCATTCACCCCGTTCTATTCTCCTATAATCTTAACAAGCACGCGTTTTCTTCTTTTACCATCGAACTCCCCATAAAAGATCTGTTCCCATGGACCAAAATCAAGATGCCCGTTTGTGACTGCCACAACAACTTCCCTTCCCATTACAGTCCTTTTAATATGCGCATCTGCGTTATCTTCAAAACCATTATGTTTATACTGGCTGTAAGGTTTTTCAGGAGCAAGCTTTTCGAGCCATACTTCAAAATCGTTATGAAGGCCCGATTCATCATCATTAATAAAAACACTTGCGGTAATATGCATTGCATTTACAAGGCATAATCCGTCCTTAATATTACTTTCAGCCAGACATTTCTCAACCTGTCCCGTGATATTTAAAAATGCACGCCGGGAGGATGTCTCAAACCATAACTCTTTGCGATAAGATTTCATCATTATATAAGATTCATATCTTTTAAAATATCCTCAATACGCTTATCCAGAAACTTTTCAGCATCTTCAAGCTTGTTTACAGAACCTGGTTCCGTATTCACGCTGAAGTAGAACTTGATCTTTGGTTCGGTACCTGACGGTCTGACAGAGATCTTTGTTCCATCTTCAAGAAAGAATTGCAGGACATCAGACTTAACAAGATCTATATTGGTTTTTGCACCGGTAATACAATTTGTTGATAAAAGCAGCTCATAGTCATTGATTTTCACTACCCGGCTTCTATTGATTTTTTCAGGAGGATTGTTCCTGAATCCTGTCATCATAGCTCTTATCTCCTCAGCGCCTTCTTTTCCTTTCCGCACAATGTTGATAAGTTTTTCCTTATAAAAACCATATTCGGCATAAATGTCTGCAAGCAGTTCATATAATGTTTTTCCCCTGCTTTTCGCCCAGGCTGCCACCTCGGCAATCAGAGCGCTGGAGGCCACGGCATCCTTATCTCTGACATAGTCGCCGGGAAGGTATCCATAACTTTCTTCACCCCCCCCGATATACTTTTCCTTTCCCTCCAGGTTCCTGATAAGTTCAGCAAAAAACTTGAATCCTGTCAACACATTGTAACACTTTACTTTATGCTTTTCAGCAATCTGATCAAGCAGGTCGGTGGTGACAATAGTTTTAATAATGTACTCATTGCCCTTGTATTTGTTTTTTTCCCTGTACTGGGAAAGGATATACCAGGTGAGTAGTGTGCCGGTCTGGTTTCCATTTAAGAGAACAAATTCATCCTGTTTGTTCCTGACCGCTATTCCTAACCTGTCGGCATCAGGATCCGTTGCAATGACAAGCTCTGCTCCGGTTTCGGAAGCTTTTTTTATGGCTAATGCCAGAGCTGCCGGTTCTTCAGGATTTGGAGATTTAACCGTAGGAAAATTACCATCAACAACATCCTGTTCAGGCACCGACTGTATATTCCTGAATCCAAACATTTTAAGAGCCTGCGGCACAAGCGTTCCTCCTGTCCCGTGAATAGGAGTATATACTATTCCTATATTACTGTTCTTTTCTATTATTTCAGGATTAAGGCTCATCTTAAGGACCTCATCAAGAAAAGATTTGTCAGTCTCTTTTCCAATTATTTTTATCTGATCTTTTCTGCCGTTAAAACGGATCTCGGAGACTGATTTAATCTTACGTACCTCTGCCGTTATTCCTTCATCGTGCGGTGCAACCACCTGGCCCCCGTCGTTCCAGTAAGCTTTGTACCCGTTATACTCGGGAGGGTTATGGGAAGCGGTAATTACTACACCACTGTTGCATTTATAGTGTCTTATTGCATATGATAATTCCGGTGTGGGTCGCAGCGATTCAAACAGATAAACTTCAAATCCATTTGCGGAGAAGATGTCTGCAGCAGTCTCGGCAAAATACCTGCTGTTATTTCTGCAGTCATGAGCCAGTGCAACTTTGATTCCTGGATTCCCGCATACCTTAATAATATAGTTTGCTAATCCCTGGGTTGCCATGCCAAGTGTATAAATGTTCATCCTGTTTGTGCCTGCACCCATGATCCCTCTTAATCCGCCTGTGCCGAATTCAAGGTCCTGATAAAATGCGTCGATGAGCTTTTTCTCATCATGTTCCAGCATCCATTTTACTTCCTTGCGGGTTTCTTCATTGAAGTCACTTCCAAGCCATTGTTCGGCTCTTTTTCTTATTTCAATTAATGATACCATTTTAACGGGTTTTATCTTAGGAGTTTAATACATTTATTCAGACTCTCTTTCCAGTAAGGAATCTCCAGATCATAATATTCTTTTATTTTACTTTTATCAAGAACCGAGTAGAATGGCCTTTTGACTATTGAGGGGAACTCTTTTGAAAGAATAGGCAGGACTTTGCAACTTAAGCCGGATAACTGAATTATTTCATAAGCAAAATCATACCAGCTGCATACACCTTCATTTGAAAAATGATAAATTCCTGCATTAAAGGCAATCTGGTTTCTGATAACTTTTGATACGATAAGCATTATCGCATTTGCCAGATCAGCAGCATAAGTAGGGGTACCTATCTGATCAAATACCACTTTCAGCGACTCTTTTTCGGTACCGTGTTTAATGATGGTTTTTACAAAATTATTTCCAAAAGAAGAGTACAACCAGGAAGTTCTCAGGATCATCGAAGCCGGATGAGTTAATGCGCTTTCCTCTCCGGCACGTTTCGATTTTGCATAGACTGACAACGGATTTGGAATGGAATACTCATTGTAGGGAACATTTGAGTCACCGTCAAAGACATAATCTGTTGAAACATGAATTAATCTCCGGTCAGTTCCTTTGACAGACTCAGCAAGGTTTCTGACAGACACTGAATTTATTTGAAAAGCCTTGTCGGCTTCAGACTCTGCTTTATCAACAAAATTATAAGCAGCACAATTAATTATCCAGTCCGGCCTGTTTTTTTCAACAAAATCATTTACCTGTGTCTTGTCTGAAATATCGAGAGTGTCAACATCAGTAAAAATGAATTCATAACCGAAATAGTTTTTTGATAAAACCTTTATTTCATTTCCCAGTTGACCATTGGCCCCTGTTACAAGTATGACAGCCATCGCTTATGTTTAATTAAAAATTATTATCAGCTTCTTTAAAAACCGGATGATTTAAATCCTTATCACTTATAATCCTGAAAGAATCATTTGTTTTCCAGTCAATATTTAATTCGGGATCATTAAGTGAAATACCTCTTTCAAACCGGGGATTATAGGAATTATCGCATTTATACTGGATTATGGCAATGTCGCTTAGAACTGAAAATCCATGTGCAAATCCCCTTGGAATAAAGAATTGAGTTTTGCTTTCCGAATCAAGCTCGATACCAAACCATTTTCCGTATGTTTCTGACTCTCTTCGCAGGTCCACTGCGACATCAAAAATTTTTCCGGTAACTACCCTGATCAGCTTTGCCTGGTCGTAGGGTTTAAGCTGATAATGAAGCCCCCGGATCACCCCTCTTACTGATTTGGATTCATTATCCTGAACGGGTTGGAATTGTATTCCGGCTTCGCTGAAATTATCCTGTTTAAAGCTTTCAAAAAAATAACCTCTGCTGTCAGCAAAAATTTTAGGTTGAATTACATAAAGACCGTTAAAACCGGTTTCGATTATTTTCATTTTAATGATTTATATAAACTCTTCGAAAATGTCAGCATCTTCTGAGGCTATCCTTAACAGGTAATGGCCATACTGGCTTTTACGGATAGGCTCTGCCAGTGCAATAAGCTGATCCTTTGTAATAAAGCCCCTTTTGTAGGCAATTTCCTCGACACACGAAGCCTTAAGGCCCTGTCTCTGCTCAAGTGTGGCAATAAAGTTGGCTGCCTGTAAAAGACTTTCGTATGTGCCAGTATCAAGCCATGCCATTCCTCTTCCCATGAGTCTTACCTCAAGAGTCCCCTCATCAAGGTAAAGCCTGTTAAGGTCAGTAATTTCAAGTTCACCTCTCGGCGAGGGCTTAAGCGCCTTTGCCTTTTTTACTACAGTGTTGTCATAAAAATAGAGACCGGTTACTGCATAATTAGATCTGGGAATAACAGGTTTTTCTTCAATACTGATCGCCCTTTTATTCTTATCAAATTCAACGACCCCGTAACGTTTCGGATTGGTGACATAATATCCAAACACACATGCACCACTTTTAAGTTCAGCTGTTTTCAGAAGGAGTTCTCCAAAGCCGTGTCCATAAAAGATGTTATCGCCAAGGATCAGACAAACGGGTTCGTCACCGATAAATTTTTCTCCAAGAATAAACGCCTGGGCAAGGCCATCAGGTGATGGCTGCTCAATATAGCTGAATTTAATTCCCAGTGATGATCCGTCGCCAAGAAGAGTTCTGAATCCTGGGAGATCTCTCGGAGTGGAGATTACCAGGATATCCCTTATTCCTGACAGCATAAGCACCGAAAGCGGATAATAAATCATCGGTTTGTCATAAACCGGCATCATCTGTTTTGAGATGACACTTGTAATGGGATATAGCCGGGTGCCGGAACCTCCGGCGAGGATAATTCCTTTCATAGGTACTGGATTAAGATCAATATTATATGTTGTATAGCATTTCCCAATAAAGCAGGCTAACCTATTAACGGTACTTGTCTGATCTTATTACTAAAAGTCTTTCTCCTTTAATTTTCCATCTCTGCGGAGTGGCTCATTCTCCGTCAAAGATAATATAACAAAATGTAATTAAAAAGGGTGTCAGGCTACAGGCGCCAGGCAACAGGCAAGGCATTTTAACTCCGTGAAAATCTATATTATATTGTGTTTTATTTTAAAAAATCATATCTTTGCAACCAATTTTTAACAAAATAATGTCTAACTTATTAATTATTAGTTCTTTTAATTACCATTATGACTGAAGCTAAGAAAAAATCAACGAAGAAAGAAAAAGTTGAAACACATGATGACGATCTTACGACCGTAAAGATGGCAAAAGCCACTGACCTTAAGGAAATATCCGA
>CAYPKL010000066.1:0-5423 GCA_964411285.1 uncultured Rikenellaceae bacterium | reverse complement strand
GCAACCGATATTTGCGGAGATGTAACTGTAACAAACAACCTGGATGGATCAAATACTCTCGCTGGTCATCGCTTTGAACCCGGAGTGACCGAAGTAATCTGGACAGCAACCGATGAATGCGGTAACATAAGCAGCTGCAGCTTCACAGTGACTATTTATTCCACTTCTCTCAATCTGACAAAAGATGCAACTGAAGAAAACTATGACCAGGCCGGCGATATTATCCATTACTCCATTGAGGTGGACAACACAGGTAACGTTGATGTCTCCAGTGTTACAGTCACTGACCCGGGTGCTGATGCCGGAAGCATTACATATGTATCGGGAGATTCCGACAATGATAATATTCTCGACAATAACGAGAGATGGACTTTCAGTGCAACACATACTGTCACCCAGGCTGACCTTGATGCCGGACATTACGAGAACACAGCTACAGTCAACGGAACTCCTGCCAGCGGAGTACTTGAACCTGCAGTGGATACCGAGGATGTTCCGGCAATCCAGGCTCCTGATATCTCTTTGGAAAAGACCGGTACTTATGTTGATTCAAACGGCAATAGCATAGCCAATGCCGGCGATCAGATTACTTATGTTTTCACTGTCACCAATACAGGTAATGTGACCCTTACAAATGTTACAGTTTCCGATCCTGTTATATCTGTAGCAGGATCAGCGATCGCTTCCCTTGCTCCGGGAGCTTTAGACGTTACTACATTCAGTGGTACTTATACATTAACTCAGGATGATATCAATGCGGGTACTTTCACCAACATTGCATTGGCTTCAGGTGAATTTGGCGGCATAGCTTATACTTCTTCAGACAATGATGTCCAGAACCTGAACCAGATAACCAGCATTGAGTTGATAAAGGAGGGTACTTATGTTGATACCAATTCAGATGGTATCTTCAATGCTGGCGATCAGATAACCTACGACTTCATGGTAACCAACGTCGGTAATGTTACACTTACCAATATTATCCTTACAGACCCATTGATTACGGTAACCGGCGGTCCGATAGCTTCACTTACACCTGATGCTTCAGATGCTGTAACCTTTACCGGTACTTATACACTGACCCAGGCCGATATCGATGCAGGATCATTCACCAATACAGCTGCTGCAACAACTACCTTTAACGGTAATCCTGTAACGGATACCGATGACGACACACAGGAATTCACACTGACACCTGGATTAGCAATGACCAAAACAGGCACCTATGCCGACTCTGACAATGATGGGATACAAAGTGCCGGTGACCATATAAATTATGTATTTACAGTTACGAACACTGGTAATGTGACACTTACAAATGTCACAATATCCGATCCTCTGGTATCAGTCACAGGAGGTCCACTCGCTTCTCTTGCCCCCGGGGTAACAGACGCAACAACTTTCACAGCAACCTATACTCTGACACAGCTTGATATTAACAACGGTGCACTTACAAATACCGCCACGGCAACTGGAACATTCAACAATACACCCTATACAGCAGACGACAGTGATACACAAACGTTTACTCAAAATGCAAGGATAGAGCTGATAAAGACAGGTACTTATTCCGATTTCAACGGTGATGGAATTCAAAGCGCAGGCGATCATATTAACTACATATTCACTGTCACCAATACTGGTAATGTTACCCTTACTAACTTATCTGTAACTGATCCGCTGATTACCGTCACAGGCAACCAGCTGGCCTCACTTGCTCCCGGTTCTTCAGATGCGACAACATTTACCGGTATTTATATCCTTGCACAGGAAGATATTAATAACGGGACATTTACAAATACTGCAATTGCTACAGGAACATTTAATAATACAACATATACTGATGATGACAGTGATACCCAGACATTTACCCAGACTGCGGCGATACAGCTCATCAAGACTGGTATATACCAGGATACTAATGCGGACGGCATAAATACCCCCGGAGACCAGATAACCTACACTTTCATTATTAACAATACGGGTAACGTCACACTTACAAATGTCATTGTAACAGATCCTTCAGTGACAATAGCCGGATCAGCAATCTCATCTCTGGCTCCGGGCGCTTCTGATGCTGCTACATTTACAGGCACCTATACTCTCACTCAGTCTGATATCAATGCAGGTGAATTCACCAATATTGCCTTAGTATCCGGCACATTCAACAATACACCGGTTACCGATACCGATGATGATATTCAAACATTTGCCCGGACCACCGGAATAGCACTTGAAAAAACCGGAAATTATACCGATGCAAACGGAGATGGTATTCCTAATGCCGGCGATCAGATCACTTATGCATTTACTGTTACCAATACCGGTAACGTAACTCTTACCAATGTAACAGTTACTGATCCTTTAATTACTGTTACAGGTACTCCGATCGCTTCTCTCGCTCCCGGCGCTTCTGATGCTGTTACATTTACAGGCACATACACTCTCACACAGGCTGACATCGATGCCGGTAGATTAACCAATACCGCTACTGCAACAGGTACTTTCAATAATACACAATATACCGGAACCGATAACGACACACAGACATTTGGCCAGTCTCCATCCTGGACTCTCGTAAAAGCCGCAATTGAAGAAGATTATGATGCCGTTAATGATGTAATTAATTACACAATAACAATCGACAATACAGGTAACGTTTCTATTTCCGGTATAACAGTAACCGATACAGGTGCCGATGCAGGCAGTGTAGCCTATGATTCAGGTGACACCAATAATGATCTAATACTCGATCCTTCAGAAACCTGGATCTACACTGCCATTCATACTGTCAGCCAGGCTGATCTCGATGCGGGCCATTATGTCAATACAGCAACAGCAAACGGTACCCCGGCCGGCGGCACTCTGCTTCCTGCCGAAGAAAGCGAGGAAGTACCAGCTATCCAGTCTCCTTCCTGGACTTTGACTAAAACAGCTTTAGTAACCGGATATGATGAGGTTGGTAATGTCATTAATTATAGGATTTCAGTTGACAATACAGGTAATGTAAGTATCAGCAGCCTGGCCGTGACCGATCCTGGAGCTGATGCCAATAGTATCGTTTATGACTCCGGTGATGCGAATTCAGATGGATTGCTCAATCCTTCAGAAATATGGATTTTCTTGGCGATTCACACAATTACAGCATCTGATATCAACGATCGTCATTATACCAATACTGCAACTGTAAATGGTACACCTGCAGGAGGAGGAACCCTTCCCCCGGCTTCAGACAGTGAAGACATTCCAATGACTGTTGTGGCATCCTGGACCCTGACCAAAGTGCCGGTGGAAACCAGTTATGGCGAAATTGGCCGGGTGATGCATTATACCATAACCGTTGAAAATACCGGTAATGTCCCAATCAGTAATGTTGTCGTAACAGATCTGGGAGCCGATGCCGGAAGTATATCTTATGACACAGGAGATGCTGATGCAGATGGTATCCTTGATCTTACAGAGACCTGGACATTCACCGCAGCCCATACAATAACCCAGGCAGACCTTAACAATGGTCACTATTCAAATACAGCAACGGTCAATGGTAACCCGGCTGAAGGTACCCTCTCTCCTGCCTCAGGTTCTGCTGATGTACCCGGAATACAGACTCCCGGATGGGCATTGACAAAAGATGCAACAGTAACTGAATATCATGAAGTAAATGATGTAATTACATATGAGCTGGCGCTCGACAATAGTGGTAACGTATCAATAAGAAATGTGGTGGTTTCTGATCCTGGTGCCGATGGAGGAAACGTAATCTTAATTTCCGGTGACACTAATATTGATGGTATTCTTGATCCTGACGAAACCTGGACATACACAGCAAGTCATACAATTACACAACTCGATCTTGAAAATGGCCACTATAGAAATACTGCAACTGCAAATGGTACTCCTGCAGGTGGCACACTTGAACCGGCAACCGCAACAGAAGATATTCAGGCTGTTCCTGTTCCTACTTTAGAGGTAACTAAAGTTGCAACTGAAGCTGACTATGACGCTGTCGGAGATGTTCTGCATTATACAATAACAGTCCGGAATACGGGGAATATAGCAATAAATAATATTATTGTTACCGATCCGCTTACAGATCTTCACCAGACAATTACAACACTCGGTCCGAATGAATTATCTGCACCAATCACCACTGAATATACCGTGACCCAGGTTAACCTTGATGCCGGACATGTGGCCAATACTGTAACTGCCTCCTACTTTTATGGACTTAATTCCTACAGTGCAACAGCAGAAGAAGATGTACCGGCTGTTCAGAATCCTCTTGTCACTATTACCAAGGAGGCAGCTGAAACTGAATATGATTCCACAGACGATGTTCTAAATTATACAATTGTTGTAACTAATACAGGAAATGTGACCCTGACCGATGTTATAGTAACAGACCCATTGACGGGAATGAATGAGACCATCCCTGTACTTGCACCGGGAGAAGCCAATGAAGTAACCTTTACAACAACTCATGCAATAATCCAGGAAGACCTTAATAATGGGGAGGTAGAAAATACAGTCACAGCAACCACTACTTTTAACGGAAATGTAGTTGAAGCCGAAGCAGAAGAGACTGTCAACGCAACCGCTAGTCCAGATATCAGTATAACCAAGGTTTCAGCAGAAACAACTTTCGATGCTGTTGGAGATATAATTCACTATACTATAGTCGTAACCAACACTGGAAATGTTATCTTAACAAATGTATCTGTAGTTGACCCGCTAACTAATCTCAACCAGACAATCGCATCACTGGCACCGGGAACTGTAAACGCAATTACTTATGCTACTGATTATACAATCACTCAGGCTGATCTGGATGCAGATGAGGTTGAAAATACCGCAATTGCAACCAGTACATTTAATGGAGAAGTAGTTGAAGATGAAACAGAAGTTACAGTTCCTGCATCTGCTGTTTCTGCACTTGCTGTTACAAAGATTGTAGACCAGGCAAATATCAACGCTCCCGCAACCCTTAACTATACAATAACCATAACAAATACCGGAACGGTCAGCCTTACAGGAATTACTGTCACCGATATCTTTGCCGGAGGAGCAACCTTTAGTTCCGGTGATGCTGATGGTGATAATACCCTTGACCTGAACGAGACATGGATCTACACCGCTGATTATGATGCTATACAGGGCGATATTGATGCAGGTATCAGCCTGGTCAATACAGTAAGTGTAACAAGCACCGAGGTGACAACTCCTGTCACTGCTCAGGCTACTACTACAATCGCACGGGCCGCTTCCCTGAATGTAACCAAAACTGTTGACAGGACTTCAATCTCTGCTCCCGCAACCCTTAACTATACAATAACCATAACAAATACCGGAACGGTCAGCCTTACAGGAATTACTGTCACCGATATCTTTGCCGGAGGAGCAACCTTTAGTTCCGGTGATGCTGA
>CAYPKL010000065.1:0-3412 GCA_964411285.1 uncultured Rikenellaceae bacterium | reverse complement strand
TCTTCCCGGAAAGGAAAAGCCAGGTTTAATCCCGGAAGTTAAAATGACTGACCTGACAGGTCTTTCAAATTTAAGCTGTCTGTCGATTTTTGGATTATTACCGTACAATATAATATAATCAGGATCTGTTATTTGCAAAATATTATTAGTAAGGTAATTACAGATAATGATCCTCCTGTCTCCTGCACTGATAGCTGTTAAATTTTTATCCTCCATAAAGAGCCTAATTTTTAGGTTCCTGGAAGCGCAATGTCTTGATACTTCAGGTTGGACCAATTTTCCATCGGTGTAAAGATTCAAGTGCCTGCCGTTCCTGATGCCGACAGAATATCCGGTGGCTGAGTTATAGACAATAAGTTCGCCCGATTTTCTGTCGGAAATATCTCTGCAGGTAACTGATAAGGTAAAAAGAAGCAAAACAAGCAGCGGATAACGAAGAGGTAGTGATTTATTGTTAAAAAGATTTGTCATGAGCAAAAAAATGAACAGAAACAGGAAGAGTGAATCTGAAGCGCTCATACCAATGTTGTCAATTGATGAATAAGGAAGGGATGCTGCTTTAGCGGTAAGTTCGCCGGTTATACCTGTCAGCAGATTAAGGATAGAGGCCAGCGGCTCTGAAATAAATCTAAGTGGAAAAGTCAGTGGGATAAGACAACCTATTATTATTAATAATGATGACAGAGGTACAATCACAATGTTGGTCAGCATAAAATATGTCGGGAACCTGTTAAACAGGGTTATTGTAAGTGAAAGGGTTCCTGCCTGTGCAACAAGTGTTACAACAGCTGACTGCCACACTTTGTCGGCAAGCCAGTTTTTAAATTCAAAAACATTATAAACAGCATCATAGAAGCAGATTATAAATAAAACAGCGGCGTAAGAAAGGAGAAATCCCGCATCGAATAAAACCGTTGGTCTGTAAAGAATTAAGAGAAGAGCTGATGCCACTACAGAATTAACACTGTTGACATTTCTGTCCATAATTTTCCCGGCCTGGATAAATGTGAACATTATGGCTGCTCTCATGACGGAGGGTGTGAGACCTGTCACAAACGCAAATGACCATAGGAAAAGAATTGTGATTATTATCCTGAGAATATTAAACCGTCCTTTCAGAAAAAAAAGCAGGCTGAAAACAAACATGCTGATTATTACAGCATGTAATCCCGACACTGCCATTATATGCATTATACCTGCTTTAATGAAATTTTGCTTCTGTTCAGGGTCAAGAAGATTTTTCTGTCCAAGGGTTATTGCAGCAACGAGGGCCAGCCTGTCGCCGGATATGCCTCTTCTTTCGTACATCCCGATGATTTTCTCCCTGATAATTAATGCCTTGTAAGAAAATTTACGGTGTTCAGGTGAAAACTGATATAAGATATCCTTATCCTCAGCAAAAGCAGTGTACTTTATTCCATGATTTTCCATGAAAAACCTGTAATTGAACTCGCATGGATTACCTCTGTTGATTAATTCAGCAGGTTTACATCTTATTTTCAGGATATCTCCGGGAAGCAGGGATTTGATCATAGGGCTCTTTTTCATAATAATCAATAAAGAACCCTTCAATGACTCTTTAATAATCCCGTCAATCCTGCAGTTCAGTTTCAGAATCATCCTGTAACTTTTTCCCTTCTCTTCAGGATACTCATCAAGGGTGCAGAGGAATTCTGCCTCAGAAGGTTTCAGATCCGACAGAGTGCTCTTCTCAATATTGTACAGCAGTAATCCGGAAATGAAGAGAGCAATTGTCAGTGAATAACCATAAATGTGATTGATGAAGTGTCTGTTGAAGAAAAGGCTTGTGAGGAATCCGGCGGCAGTGCAAAGGATTAGCATTACCACGATAAAAGTATCAGGTTTGAAATAACGGCCTGTCAGAATTCCAAAGCAAACCGGCAAGCCGATACGCAGGAACGGGATCTCTTTATTCAGCACGTCTGCAGCGATGAGACTATAACGAATAAAGGTACGAAAAATAAGTGGGAAAAGATAAATTTATCTGGGCTTCCGGCTTTTTACCTGATCTTCTGTCCTGGCAGTATTGTTTTATAAGACGCTTCGAATTTACCTTTGCTAATGGCATTGAGTTTGCTTTTGAGAAGCCTTTTTCTCAGTGGGCTCACTTTGTCGGTGAAAAGGATGCCGTCGAGATGATCATATTCATGCTGGATAATTCTGGCTTTGTACCCGTCGAAAACCTCATCGTGATATTGCCAGTCCGCATCGTAGTATTGGATCCTGATGTGTGATTCACGATTGATTTCTTCCCGTAGATTGGGGATGCTCAGGCATCCTTCGCCCATGAGTTTCAGATCGCCTGATTTTTCAGTAATATGGGCATTTATAAAGACTTTCCTGAATTCAGCAAGGTCAGGTTCGTCTTCCGCAAGGGGTGTACCGTCAATCACGAATATTCTGAAAGATTTTCCTATCTGGGGAGCTGCAAGTCCCATTCCTTCGGACCGGTACATTGTTTCAAACAGATCTGAAATAAGCTGATCCAGTTCCGGATAATCCTTTTCAATATCCACTGCCACCTTTCTTAAGACCGGATGTCCGTACACTACAATAGGATAAACCATGACTATAAAAACTGTATAATAGAAACAAAATTAACGAATGCAAGCAGATAAAATTGCGAATTTCGGATTTTCGATTGCGGATTGAAATCCGCCTTCGTAAATCCGCAATCCGAAATATTCTCAAAATTGTAAAAATATATCATCACAACTATACTTTTCCTTTCTCCCTTTTTCCTTTTTCCTTTTATCTTTTTCCTTTTATCTTTTTCCTTTTATCTTTTATTTGCTTTATTATCAAGAAACGACTGCAGTATTATGGCCGCGCTCAATCTGTCTATCATGGCTTTATCCCTGCGGTCATTTTTTTTCACGCCTCCGTCGATCATAGCTTTAAAAGCAATTTGTGAAGTAAATCTTTCATCGATACGATGGACAGGTTTACAAGGGAATTCTTTTTCAAGTTTTCTGATGAACGGGTCAATATATTTAACAGATTCGCTTGGCTTATTGTTCATTTGCACCGGGTAACCTATTACAAAAGCATCAATCGATTCAATCTTCAGATAATCAGACAGGAAGGCATCAAATTCATGAGTTTTTATTGTTCTGAGGGGAGATGCAAAGATATTAAGGGGATCGGTTACTGCAAGTCCGATCCTTTTTGTTCCGTAATCTATGCCGAGTAGTCTTCCCATGATTGATGATCCGGATGCAAAAGTAGCAAGAAACGATTAAAGACGCAAGATGAAAGGCTCAAGGAGCTAGACGCTAGACGAAAGGCGTTAATAAGAAAGGGAGAAAGGGATAAAGACAAGGGATGAGTGGTGAGTCGTGAGTTTCTTATATACCGAAGACCGTCCCGGTTTTTTTTCTCAAAAAAAAGA